>WRKK01000055.1 GCA_009782245.1 Defluviitaleaceae bacterium
GATGTAATTGTGGGCACTGTTCGCACAACATTATTTGGGCAAGAGTTCGTTACAAGAAACGCCCAAGGTACAGTAATAGAGCCATTTATACATAATGGTACAGCCTTTATCCCTGTTGATACAATTTTGCAGGCTTTAGGCGAAAACGCCCAATGGAACGCCGCAACTAATACGCTGAATTTTGGCGAGGCGGCTGGGCAAGTTGCTGGGCAAGCGGCGACTGGCGGTCGGGTTTATTTGGAGAATGATATTCAGGCGGTGCAGAGTTCGCATACTGGTCATAATAGAGAAATTTTAAGACACCCACCAAGCCCTACTTTCGCAATGCAAGGCACGCCTTATTCTACTGGGCTTTCTGTAACTCTTAGCACCAACCAAACTGCAAGAATTACCTACAACATTGCAGGGCGTAATTTTACTAGGTTTTCTGGCATTTTTGGAGGAATAGACTGGAGAGATGGCACGGTTATTAGCTTAACAGTACTAGCAGACGGCAGAACTATATCACAAGGGGATAATTTTCTGTTTACGAGAGGTAATTTTGATAAGCGGGAAATAAATTTAGCAATCCCCGCAGGGACAAGAGAAATTGAATTTGTTTTCCAAGGGATAAATGTTATTAGTAGAAGAGTTGCTTTAGCCAACGCATTTTTCCAATAAACCCTAAGCACTAAACGACCGCAAGCCCTTTGGCGTTTTCAAAGGGCTTGCGGTAAACAAAAAAAGTTGACAAACCCAAAACAATAATATAAACTAATAATGTAGAGGTTACAAAAAAGTAGCCAAAATAAGCGAAAGAAAGAGAGGACAAAAGTATGACAAGTTTATGCAAATTTTTGGAAATGGAGCACCCCGAGTGGTATGACTTCAAGGAAGAAATTAAAGAACAAGCGGAAGAATACGCAAAAACAAATCCACCTGAAGATTTGGAGGGGCTTACAGATTGCAACCCAATAAAAAGGGCTTTAATTAGCCACCATTTTACTTCAAATTCACCTGAGGGCAAAAGGTTACATTTAGATTCAAACAATGGCGGTTGCCAACTTACAAATAGAATATACGCCAATCTTTGGAAATTATACTGCAACTCTAAAAAAGGCAACACATGGGAATGTAATGACGAAAAATTTGTTTTAATAGGGCGATTTGGTAGCGACACTATGAACTCATTCAAATCAATCTACAATATATTCCACGAAAAATTTGGTGACGAAGCCTATAAAAACGTTAATTTGCAAGAATATGCTAAATTAACCCACACAATCGGCAATTTCACGCCAATACCTTTTAGTATAAGGTTTTTCCGCCAACATAAATCAAAATGTTTCAATAAACACAGGGGTTGCAACAAAAGAATTGAAGATATGTGGGACATCTCTCTAAATGGGATTAAAATCCATTTTGAACGGGAATATAGTGTAAAAATTTTCCGAGACTACATCGACACATTTTGCCTAAACACATACGTTGACAAAGATTGCAACGTTCGCCCATTATTCAACAAAGAAACACGAAAGCTCACGCCGCAACCGTCGCCACTTCCACAAACAGAATGTGAACTTAACGAGTTTTTAGAAAGTGCCAACAAAAAAATAATACAACGTGGCACTATTCTAGTGGAAATACTAAAAGGAAACATCTGCTGTTGCGAAAAAAATTAAGCAAACCAAAAGGGCGACCAAAAAATCGCCCCTTTACTCACTAAATCCCATAATCCTCCCATTTTCGGCTTGCGGCAAATATAGCCAACATCGCCCAAAATAACGCAACCAAGCCAAAAGGCAACGAGTATAGTGTACGTGAAAACATTACTAACTCGCCGTATTGGCGGATTTATTGTTATTTCTGTATTGTTTATTTTTGTCCACCTTAAACTTTGAAAATCCTTGTGGAATTATTATATAGCAATTTTACTTTTATTTGTCGTATAACGTAGGGACGGATAGTATCCGCCCCTACAAAAGATTTGCCGACTGTTATACATTAAACCGCCAAATCATGCACCTCAAAAACAGAATCCCCCAAAGTAAACTGATTTTCGTTGATAAAATACTCGGCTACTTTGGTCTGATAATTCAAATCCCAGTTAAAATATCGCATAAAGTTTAAGCCGAACAAATTCCGCATATCCTCCGTGAGAGATGTGAGAAATAGCGGATTTTTGCAGGTGTACACGCCAAATTTTACTTGTGGCAAGTGGATTCTGTAGCAGTTTTCAACGGTTCTGCCGTTTGCGGTTTCAGCGGCTGGCTCTAATGTGCCGTTTTGAACTATCCAATCGGCGGTATAGCCCAATGCAAGTAGTGCATTCAGCGAAATCGACGATATATTTGCTCCTGTGTCAACCTTAAATTGAACACGTTTCTGACCTTTGGAATCATACGTCAAACAATATAGGTCAATGTATGTAAACCAACTTGGCAATATACGTAGCCTGCTCATATCACATTCCACCAATCTTCGCCAATAACAACTGAAAGTAGAGTTGAAGTTTCTTTTTGTACATCAGACGTAACACGCAACGCCTCTTTGTAGGAATCGCATATAAACAGCACATATCCTGGTTGCATAAATTCGTCATCGTCTATCCTCTCGAACACCATAAATTTATCAGGATATTGCATCATAACATCGCCAACATTCGTCAAAATTCTGTCATTTACTTTTTGCATAATAGCATCTCCTTTTATTTTGCATTTTTGCCGATAATTTTTGGTATGCAAAAAAGCCAAAATATCAGCTAAATTCCATAATCCTCCCATTTCCGACTAACCAAATCCTTAATCTCCGCCGACATCTCAATATCGTCAGGCCAATCGCGCGTATAGCCCTCGCTTGCCCACTTTTTGGTGGCATCTATGCCAAGCCGATTGCCCATAAACCGTACATTTGAGGCATGGTCAAGTGCATCTAGCGGGCCGTGCGATATTTCCAAATCTCGTGCCGCATCAATATTGTTGAAAACTTTCCACATCACTTTGGAAATATCGTGGGGGTCGATGTTTTTGTCAACCACGATTATCATTTTTGTGTACATCATTTGCCCAAAGCCCCATATCGTGTTCATTATTTTTTTCGCATGGGCGGGATATTTCTTGTCAATCGAGACAATCACGCAATTATGAAAAACGCCCTCCAGCGGAAAATTCATGTCAACCACTTCTGGAGCAATCATTTTTATCAGCGGCAAAAAAATTCGCTCGG
>WRKK01000056.1 GCA_009782245.1 Defluviitaleaceae bacterium
TCATTCACGCCGTTTTTCATAAATTTTCGCCCATTTTATAATACGCCAGCGAAAAATAATCACGCACAAACGGATAGGTTAATTCACTGGGCAAAACCTCAAAAAAATCTATCAATTCCATTTCGCTATTGGGCGGCAAATCGCCCAAAATATGGACGTTCGCAAAATAAACCTGCACATTTCCCTTAAAATATCTGCCGCCAATTTTTCCGTCAATATGATAATCGCAAAGCGGTTCAATGTCAAACTTGGTTGCACCTGTTTCCTCGTACAATTCCCTTTTTGCGGCATTTTGTGGGGTTTCGCCCTCTTCAATATGTCCGCCTGGATTTTCCCAGGTTTTTCGGCTTTTGTGCTTGCAAAATATCCATTTTTCCTTGTATAATGCCACAATGTCAACGCCGAAATATTCGCCGAATGTGTTGAATGGTTTTATTTCAAATTTCATAGTTACCTCCAATTTTATAAATAGGTTTGATTTATCCGCCAAAATGGCGGTTTTTTTGCGAAAATTTGTTCCGCAAATTGCAAAATTGCAAATTGACTGCGTTTTGTTTAATTATATGATAGCAGAAATTTTGAGGATTGTCAATAGGGCGAGCAAAAAAAAATTTTCAAAAAGTCTTGACAAACCCCAACCGCCCATGTTAAAATATTCTTATAATAAAAATCAACGAACCGCCGCTCCGCAATCCTCACAAAATCCCAAAAAACGGCGAAAATTAGGAGGATTTATCATGAAAGAACGATTCACAAAAATTGAACCTATCACAAAGGGTTGGTCGGAAGATAAAAAATATTGCGTTACAGAATCCAGCGGAACAATGTATTTGATCCGTATTTCTCCGATTTCTCGGTACGAAACGAGAAAATCCTTGTTTTCTATGACGGAACGTGTGGCGGCTTTGGGCGTGCCTATGTGCTTGCCTGTGGAGTTCGGCACTTGTGATGACGGCGTTTATTCAATTCAAAGTTGGATTGACGGCGAGGATTTAGCGGCCGTGTTGCCCTCGCTAACCGAAACGGAGCAGTATGTTTTTGGGCTAAAATCTGGGAAAATTCTCAGACAAATGCACACGATTCCTGCACCAAAAAATCAAGAAAATTGGGCGACAAATTTCAACCGCAAAATAGATATAAAAATTCAGAAATATCGTGATTGCGGATTGCGTTTTAACGGCGACGATTATGTTCTCGATTACATAGCGGAAAATCGCCATTTGTTGGACAATCGCCCACAATGTTTTCAGCATGGAGATTATCATATTGGAAATATGATGCTCGAAAATGGCGAACTCAAAATCATAGATTTTGATAGATGTGATTTCGGAGATCCGTGGGAAGAATTTAACCGAATCGTATGGAGTGCGGCGGCAAGTCCGCATTTCGCAACAGGGCAGTTGCGAGGATATTTTGGCGGCGAACCGCCGATTGAATTTTTCAAATTGCTTGCGTTTTACATTGCCAGCAACACATTAACTTCAATTTATTGGGCTATTCCTTTTGGAAAATCCGAGATTGATACAATGATAAAACAATCGCAAGATATTTTGGAATGGTTTGATAATATGCAAAATCCTGTGCCGACTTGGTATTTCAGAGATTTTTATGTCCAATGGATAGATGGCATACCGTTCAAACTCAAAGAGCCGTTTGATTTCTCGTTTCTCGGAAAATATGGCAAGGTGTTTAAGGTTTTTGATAGGTCAAGTTCGGGAGCAATTTGCTTTGGAGTGAAAAAAGCAGAAAAGCGTTATTTCATAAAATTTGCAGGTGCAAAAACTCAAAATGCTGCACTTGATAATATCGAAGATACAATAATGCGGCTTAAAGTTACTGTGCCAAAATATAAAGATTTGGAGCATCCATTTCTCATAAATCAAATAGGTGCGGAAGAAGTTGGCGGCGGATTTTTGACCATTTTTAACTGGTTTGATGGAGTAAGTTGCGGTTATCCCCAAGCCGAAAATTGCAAAAAATTTATGGCACTTCCGATTGCTGAAAAGTTGCGTGTATATGAGGGCATCTTGGAGTTTCATGCTCATGTTGCTGAATGTGGTTATGTGGCAATAGATTTTAACGACCAAGCTACACTTTACAATTTTAACAATGGCAATTTTGCAATTTGCGATATAGATTCTTACGCAAAGCGATGCTATATGAATGGCATCGGCGGAATATGGGGCGACCCTTCTCTTATGTCGCCGGAAGAGGAGAGAAGCGGTGCAATAGTTGACGAAGTTAGTAATGTTTACGCAATGGGAGCCACCGCTTTTGTTTTTTTCGCAGAAGACGATAAAAATAATCGTGAAAAATGGACATTATGCGACAAATTATACAAAGTGGCGAAAAAAGCAGTCAACGATGAACGTAGCGAGCGGCAGCAGTCTATTGAGCAATTTATCTCGGAATGGGGAGCGGCTAAAAGTGAGATTTCTTCCGAAAACGAGTAGAATTTTGCTTGATTATAGGATAGTAGAAGTTTTGGGCTGTCGAGAAAGCAGCAAAAACCCAAGCGAAAAATACGCTTGGGTTTTTGCATAAAATCCATAATTTTCGGCATTTTTACTAACTCATTCTCGTAAAATTTCCCTAAAACAATCCCGTATTCCCAAAATCGGAGAAATTGCAAAAAACAGCATTAGCAAAATAGCTAAAATTGGGTCTATAAATGGCGTTATTTTTGTGAAATTTGCCCAATTTAGCAACCACGAAACGCCAAAACCCACGACAATTCCTGTGCCGATTAGCATGGTAAACTTCCACGCAATAACGGTCGCATTTACTAACGCAGACGGCGTTTTTCTCGCTATTTTGCGGAAATACACGAAAACGCTCGTGCTGTACGCCAACGCAAATAATCCAAACAAAATGCTTGAAACTAGCTGAATCTCATGGTTGCCGCCGTCTAGCAGAATTTGCACGCTGCCTACAATCACAGCCACGCAAACCGCCAGCAGAAAACAGTTGTTTAATACACCTACTATTGGCTCTAATTTCGCCATTTTTGACGATTTTTCGCCATTTTCGCCGATTTTGGCGAGTTCGGCGAGTTGGCTTTTTCGCTTGTCCAAATATTTCATAACAAGTAAATTCAGCACGGCGACTGGCGCGGCGCTCAAATTGGAAAGCCCCTCCGCCAAAATTGTTTGCGATGCCGCCAAAAATCCCACCGCCAACGCAATTACGGCGTAAACCAGCACAATAATCACGT
>WRKK01000057.1 GCA_009782245.1 Defluviitaleaceae bacterium
TTTTGTGCCAGTTCGCTTGCGGGGTCGCCTGTTTGTAGTGCCGATACTAAAGTTTCTTCGTATTCGCAACGTAGCCGCTCGCTTTCGTTGTACTGCTTTTGGGTTAAATTGCTTAGCTTGGCGTTGCTTGCATCTACTACTTTGTCGCCGTACTTTTGCCTTATCTCTTTGCCGTACTTTTGCTCGTTTTCTGCTATTAGGCTCTTTTTTAAGCCAGTAAATTTTTCCTTGTCTGTCATGGTTGTTGCTCCTCTCATGGTATCTAAAGATTTTTGCACGGTCTGAATTATCACGTCCAGCCGCTTGCGTTCCTTTTGTAAGGCTTTCAAATGTTCCACAAAAGCCAGTTCTAAATTCATGCCAGAGTAAAATAACAGCCGCTTTATCTCCTCCAGCGAAAAACCTTGCTCTCTGTATAGTAAAATTTGTTGCAAGGTTGTTAGTTCGTCTTGCCCGTAAATTCTGTAACCTGTTGCCGCCACTCGCAGGGGCTTTAATAGCCCTATTTCATCGTAATATCGCAATGTCCGCGCGGTTACACCAGATATTTTCGCAACCTTGTTAATCGTGTATTCCATGGTTGCCCCCTTTCTTCCAATTCCAGCTTTTCGCCAATCCCTGCCAACAAAAACCATTATAAACTATTACGTAACGTCAAAGTCAAGCGTTTTGAAAAAAATTTTTTGAATGTAACGAAAATGTAATAATATTGTAATAAAATTTCGCAAAGCAAACTAAATTTGAATGCAGATTTGGTTATCAGCCGCAAAATATCCCGTAAAATGGCGGGTTTTGCAAAATGTTCAAAAAAAATATATAATTTTGAACATTTTATTTTTTAGCTATTGCCAAAACCCAAAAAACGTGTTAAAATTCTATAGTAAAATTATTAAGTTTTGAGGAGGACTTTGCATGAGTGATTCTATTACAACTTTCCCAGAAATAGACGCGTTTATTGACGGCTTGCCAGATAAAAACGGCGCTCTTATTCCAGCCCTGCATAAAGCCCAAGAGGCGTACGGCTATTTGCCAAAAGAGGTGCAGCTGCATATCGCAAAAAAATTGCAGATACCAGCCGCCAAAGTTTACGGGGTCGCCACATTCTATTCGCTGTTCTCGCTGGAGAAAAAAGGAAAATACCGCATTAATGTGTGTATGGGTACCGCCTGCTATGTGCGTTCGGCAGAAGTGGTGCTAAAGGAATTTGCAAAAGAACTAAAGGTTGACATTAAAGCCACAACCGAAGACGGGTTGTTTACAGTCGATGGTGTGCGCTGTGTTGGTGCTTGCGGGCTTGCTCCCGTTGTTATGGTAAACGATAAAGTTTTTGGGCGCGTTGCAACCGCCGATGTTAGAGGCATTGTTGAAGAATACTTGGCAGCAGATCATGCAGAATAAGGGAGGGGTACTATCGTGGCAAAAAAAGTAAATTCGTGGGACGACCTTAAAGCCCTGCGACAAGATGCACTAAATGCCTTGGCAGGAAAACCCGAAGAATGGGTTGTTGTTGTTGGTATGGCTACCTGCTGTTCCGCTGCTGGTGCTGACCAAGTGCTAAAAACCATCGATGAAAACGTTAAACAAGAAGGACTTAGCAATGTTAAAATTATCCAAACAGGCTGCTATGGCAACTGTTACGCCGAACCAGTAGTAGAAGTGCGCCGCGGCGACCAAGCTATGGGCGAGGGCGTGCGTTACGGCTACGTTGATGTAGCCCGCGCAAAAGAAATTGTTACCCGACACCTGAAATACGGTGAAGTGCTAAAAGAGGCCGTTGTTGGTCAAGACCAGGAGGTGTATATACCATGAGTACAGAAATTAGGCAGGTTCGTATTGCTATGCGCAACTGCGGTATTATCGATCCTAGCAATATTATGGAATATATTGCCAGATCTGGCTACGATGCACTCGCTAAAGCTATCTTTGAAATGCAGCCCCAGGAAGTTGTGGACGTTGTTAAAGCCAGCGGCTTGCGTGGTCGCGGCGGCGGCGGTTTCTCCACTGGTACTAAATGGGATTTTACCGCCAAAGCTAAAGGCGATAAAAAATTTGTTATGTGTAACGCTGACGAGGGCGACCCAGGCGCTTTCATGGATCGTTCCATTTTGGAGGGCGACCCGCACGGCGTTTTAGAGGCTATGGCTATTTGCGGCTACGCAATCGGCGCACAAGAGGGTGTTATTTATATCCGTGCCGAATACCCCAAAGCCGTGCAACGCTTGTATCAAGCCATTGAACAAGCCGAAGAGATGGGCTTGCTTGGCGATAATATAATGGGAAGTAACTTCTCATTCAAAATTAGCCTTTACTTGGGTGCAGGTGCGTTTGTTTGCGGCGAAGAAACCGCACTTATGAACTCTGTGCAAGGTGGTCGTGGCGAACCTCGCCTTAAACCGCCTTTCCCTGCCCAGCGTGGTCTTTGGGACGCTCCTACTAATATCAATAACGTTGAAACTTACGCCAATATCACGCAAATTATCCTCAAAGGTTCCGATTGGTTTCGCAGTTTTGGCAACGATGACAGCCCAGGCACAAAAGTTTTCGCACTAGCTGGCAAAATCAACAACGTTGGGCTTATCGAGATACCAATGGGCTTGTCGTTACGTGATGTGGTTGACAAAATCGGCGGCGGCGTTGCGGACGGTAAAAAGTTCAAAGCTGTACAAACAGGCGGCCCGTCTGGCGGCTGTATCCCAGCGGAGCATTTGGATACACCAGTGGATTTCAAATCGCTGGGCGCGCTTGGCTCTATTATGGGCTCTGGCGGTATGATAGTTATGGACGAAGACGACTGTATGGTCGGTATATCCAAATTCTTCCTGGAATTTACGGCGGAAGAAAGTTGCGGAAAATGCACCCCGTGCCGCATTGGCAATATGCGCCTACTAGAAATACTAACCCGCATAACCGAGGGCACAGGCAAAGAAGAAGACCTAGCCGAGCTAGAAAACCTTAGCCGCACCGTCTGCGATACCTCACTTTGCGGGCTAGGACAATCCTCGCCAAATCCTATCCTCTCTACATTAAAATTTTACAAAGACGAATATCTTGCACACGTCAAGGACAAAAAATGTCCTTCTGGCACTTGCACAGATTTACTGAATTACGAGATTTTGGCAGATAAATGTAAGGGCTGTACGCTGTGTAAACCTGTTTGTCCTGTTGATTGTATTGCGGGCGAACGCAAGGAAATACACGTGATTGATCAAGACGCTTGTATAAAATGCGGCGCTTGCGTGGAAAAATGCCC
>WRKK01000058.1 GCA_009782245.1 Defluviitaleaceae bacterium
GGTCGCCCCTACAAAAACGCCGACCGTAGGGGCGACCGTCCTCGGTCGCCCGTCCCCCTGCAAAGTTAATGACAGTAATATTATCCGCCCCTACGAAAATTCAAAAAATATTCACAATTTTCGTTTAACATTCTTAAAAATTTTAGCGGGTCAAGGGGCGCGCTCCTTGCGGGTTCTAAGGGCAGCGCCCTTAGCGGGGTGTGGGGCAGCGCCCCACGGTTTTGCAGTTATAAAAGGAGTAAGTAATTATGTACACACGAGAACAAACTAAAATAGTAAAAATTGGTGTAGTGGCGATTGGTGGCGGAAACCCGATAGCGATACAGTCGATGACTACTACTGATACGGCTGATGTTTCGGCGACAATATCGCAGATACAGGCGTTGACGGAAGTTGGTTGCGAGATTGTGCGGGTTGCGGTGCTGAATACGGCGGCGGCGGCGGCAATAAAGCCGATAAAACAAGCCGTGAAAATTCCAGTAGTGGCGGATATTCATTTTGATTATAGACTGGTAATGCAAGCAATCGCCAACGGAGCGGACAAAATCCGCATAAACCCAGGAAATATCGGGGATAAATCCCGTGTAATGGAAGTTGTAAAAGCCGCCAAAAATAACGGCATTCCCATAAGAATCGGCGTAAATGGCGGCTCGCTGGAAAAAGACTTGCTGGCGAAACACGGCGGCGTTACGGCGGCTGGCATCTGCGAAAGTGCGCTGCGGCATATCCAAATTTTGGAAGATTGCCAATTTGACAATATTGTCTTGGCACTAAAATGTTCCGATGTCCCGCTGACAATAGCGGCTTACAAACTTATTTGCGAAAAAGTCCAATATCCGCTGCACGTAGGCATAACCGAGGCGGGTTCGCCGTATCGTGGCACGATAAAATCGGCGGTTGGCATCGGCGCGTTGCTGGCAATGGGCATTGGCGACACTTTGCGGGTGTCGCTTACGGGCGACCCTTTGCAAGAAATAAAAGTAGCAAAAGAAATACTGCAAGCAATCGGTTTACGCAAATTTCACCCAGAAATTATCTCGTGCCCAACTTGCGGCCGCTGTGATGTCAACCTGCCAAAATACGTGCAACAAGTAGAAGATTTTTGCGATACAATAAAAACGCCGATTTCTGTGGCAGTTATGGGTTGCGTTGTCAACGGGCCTGGCGAGGCACGGGCGGCAGATTTTGGTATAGCTTTTGCGGGAAGATTGGCAAAATCCACCGAAAATGAAGAAAACGAGGTTGACAAAATCAACAAAATCAGCGAAATCAGCGAAAAAAAAGGGGCAATTTTCCAAAAAGGGCAAATTATTAAAACCGCCAACGAAAATATTTTGGTTGACGAGTTAATCAAAATAATTGGCGGCGAAATGGCGGAAGTAGCAGAACCAAAATGAAATATTACAAACATATTAAAATTTTTTTGCTAGTGTAATCTTTTTGTAATTTGTAGTATAATAAATATTGAGGTGATTATTTTGGAAGAGTTAAACAACACCGCAACAGCATATCAAAGTCCAGTAGAGCACGAAACCGTGGGCGTTACCATAATGGACGTTAATACGGGTTTTGTCGTGTATGAAAGTGCCCAGCACGAATTATTATATCCCGCCAGCATAACAAAAATAATGACGGCGTTGGTTGTTTTAGAAGAAGTTCAAAATTTGGAAGAAGATTTAGTATTGTCGGAAAATTCCGTTTTATCTTTGCCGTATTACGCCAGCAGAATGCACGCATTGCCAGGCGATGTTATGAGCGTACGAGAAGCCTTGTACGGACTAATGTTGCGCTCGGGCAACGAGGTAGCAAACGCATTAGCGGAACACGTTTCGGGCGATATGGATTCTTTTGTGAACCACATGAACAGGCGCGCGGCAGAGCTAGGTGCGAACAATACACGGTTTATCAATCCGTCGGGCTTGCCAGGCGACAACCAGCACACAACCGCCTTTGACATGGCGTTAATCATGCGCGAGGCAATAACGCACCCCGTATTCAACGAGATTGTCGGCACAGACACATTTTTTATAGATCGCCCATTGCAGAATTATCACGATGGTTTAACGATACGCAATACAAATTTATTGACCAGACCAGGCGAGTTTTTTGACAGCCGAGTAGTTGGCGGCAAAACGGGCTTTACTAATGCGGCGCAACACACGCTAGTAACCTACGCACGGCAAGGCGAAACGGGATTTATAATATCGACATTGTACGGCGGCTGGCGTGTTCCCACACAGGACACGGTGGCTTTGATGGATTATGCGTTTTCGTTGCCCGTGATAACAATATTTAGCCGCTACGCCCACAGTTGGGAGATTCCCGTTATACAAGTAATAGACGGCGAGTTGGAGACAATCGGTACTGTAACGGTGCGTCCTGCCGAAAGTGTAAACGTGCCTGTGCACCCCGACAATACCCCCGAGGTGCATGATGTTAGGGTAGTTCCTGATTATTTGACCCCGCCAGTGCGTGTTGGCGATGTAGTAGGCTTTACAGAAATTTTTGCGGGTACGCAAAGTTTAGGGCAAATAGACATAGTAGCGGAAACATCGGCATTGCCAGCCGTAGTAGAAATACAGCGCGGCGTTTCCGAACAGCAAGAAACAGCAACTTTGGTATCTGCACCTATTAATAATACGCCGTTTGGCGGACTTTTTAGCAGTGATATAAGAATTTTCGGCGGAATTTCGCCATTAAATTTAATTTTGCCGATAACGGTGCTATTGCTGTTATGCGTGGCAATGTTAATGTTACGCAGACGGCGGAAAATAGTGCAACGCCGCAGAAGAAGAGGTAGGTTCAAAAATGCCCAGTATTCTAAATTGCGGTTTTCTAAGAATCTTTGAGTTGAGATTGGAGATAATGGGGTTGAGATTGACGCTTTTTGTTTTTTGAATGTGGTTTTTTTATGGTTAAAACCTGTATTTTACAGAAAAGCGGCTAATGTATGGGCGGTAATTTGTTCGCAACCGCAAAATTGCAAGTTGTGGGCGGATTATTGCCCACAACTTGCGGTGTGTAATATTTTTTTGCAACTTAAAAAATGGTGAATTTGGCAAAAATAATTTGACGTTGTGGTTGAGATGTGTTATAATTTAGTTGGGTTGGGTAAGAAATTTTTGGAAAGGACTTGACAAGTATGCGAATCTGTGGTATCATTATGAGCAGAGCAGAGCAGAGCAGAGCAGAGCAGAGCAGAGCAGAGCAGAGCAGAGCAGAGCAGAGCAGAGCAGAGCAGAGCAGAGCAGAGCAGAGCA
>WRKK01000059.1 GCA_009782245.1 Defluviitaleaceae bacterium
TTCGGTTTGTCAATACTTTTTGAAAAATTTTTTTGCCAAGCCGTGATATTTTTTTGCAACCCCTATTTTCGAGGGCAAGAACTATCTTATCATATGCGTTTCGGTTTGTCAATACTTTTTGAAAAAAATTTTTGCCAAACCGTGATATTTTTTTTGCAACCCCTATTTTTGAGGGCAAGAAACATCATATCATATGCGATTCGGTTTGTCAATACTTTTTGAAAAAATTTTTGGCAAGCCTTGATGGTTTTTTGCAACCCCTATTTTTGAGGGCAAGAATTATCATATCATATGCGTTTCGGTTTGTCAATAACTTTTTGAAAAAATTTTTGGCAAGCCGTGATATTTTTTCGCAACCCCTATTTTCGAGGACAAGAACTATCTTATCATATGCGATTCAGGTTGTCAACACTTTTTTGAAATTTTTTTAAAATTCCATCAATTTTTCCTCGCCCCCAGATCTTAAATGGATGGCATTGATAGTGGCATTCACCGCAAAATCCGCAAATGCCACTATATCGATGCGATTACCATTGGAGTCCAATAAATTCAAATCGATTTCAAACCCTTGTTCTTCCACAAACCGAAGAATGTCCTCAACTTGTTTGCGTAATTGCTCTTCGTTATCGTAGTCAAATAGTTGTAGATGCCCCAATCTTTCGTGAGAAAAGTTTAGTATAAACATTTTGTGTTCATTTCGAAACGCCATCGAGTCCGATTCGGCTAAAAACACGTCTCCCACAGGCTCAATATTTCTAGCTAGCAAAAAATGCAAAACAAACTCCTCAAATTCGGGAAAACTTTCCCACGAGACAACACTGGTGCTATCTCCAATTTGCAAATTAATGGCATTGATAGTGGCATTTACATTAGTTGTTTGCAACAAGCTAACCACAACAAGTGCAAACGCAAAAATTAAAACATTCTTCATAATTCAAGCCCTCCTTCAAGGCACGGACGAAGCCGCTCACTACTCTTCATTTGAACATCTTCCATTATAATACAACGCATAATAGTTTGTCAACATTTTTTATTCGCAAAAATGCTAGGGGATTCCTACACCGCCCCAACCCGCTTCCCCATCTGCGCAGGATTAGTAGCAAACCCAACCGCCGCATCCTGCGTGATTATCCGCCGCTCATACAACTTGTAAATATAAGCATCCATACTAATCATCCCCTCGGCTCGCGACGTTTGTATCATCCCATCTATCTGATGTATCTTCGACTCCCGTATCAAATTGCTTATCGCACTGTTCTGCTTCATTATCTCAAACGCTGGTATCAACGACCCATCTTTCGTCGGCACCAAACTTTGCGAAACCACCATCTGCAATATCATCGACAACTGCACCCTTATCTGATGCTGCTGATTGGACGGAAATACGTCTATTATCCTGTCAATCGTATTCGCCGCACCCAAAGTATGCAAGGTCGAAATCACCAAATGCCCTGTCTCCGCCGCCGTCATCGCCGTGCGTATCGTCTCGTGATCCCGCAACTCGCCCAGCAAAATAACATCAGGCGCTTGCCGCATCGCCGCCCTTAGCGCCGTCAAATACGAGTCCGTATCACTCGGCACTTCTCGCTGGCTTACCAAACTCTGCTTATCCCTATGCAGATATTCAATCGGATCTTCCAACGTGATAATATGGCTGTTCCGATTCTCATTTATCGCATTGATAATACAGGCAAGCGTTGTCGTCTTTCCGCTGCCAGCTGGGCCTGTAACCAACGCCAGCCCATTTCTCAACTGCGAAATTGCCATGACCTCATTCACGATATGCAGTTTCCGAAAATCGGGCAAATCAAAATGCACGACCCTAATAACCGCTGCTTTTGTGCCTCTCTGCCGATACGCATTTATCCGAAATCTCGCCAGCCCAGGAATCGACACCGAAAAGTCATCGTCCCCCACTTCCAAATACTTATCCGCCGACCGTTTCGCAATTTCATAAAGGTCGCCCATAAACTTATCCGCATCCGCCAATCTCAACGGTTCTGGGCTTTGTTTTAATATTTTTCCATCGACCTTAAATGTTACCGATCGCCCAACGCCTAAAAATATATCACTAGCGTCCATCTCCACCGCTTTACTCAAATAATGCAATATATCTTCCAAAATTCAGTCTCCTCTCCAAAGATTAAAACCGTGGGGCGCATGACAAAAACCCCACACCCCGCCAGGGCGTGCCCTGGACTGCACTTTTGTTTTTTTGGATCTTGGTTTTGCCTAATTGCTGCAAATTTGTTGCTTTTGCGGATTTTTTCCGCTATTTTTTCGTTGGTGTCTGCTGTGTCGTGGCAATTTCGGAATGGGCAAGCCCATTCCCTACGGTAAAAATGCTCGGTTTGCGTTCACATTGTAGGGACAAGGCTTGCCTTGTCCGCACTGGCGGCTGAATGTAAATTTATATCCCATTCTACGCTATCCACACATTCTTCAATGGGAGTTGCCTGCAAAATGCTCTCTTCCATGCCAGGTATGGATTTTAGGTACAAAGTCTCTTGAATCTCCTCCCATTCTTCCTGCTTTATCATCATAACCGCACCTTTATCCGTTGCCACCGCAACCGTCTCTTCGTACATTAGCACCGAGTCCAAAATTGCATCAAAATTTTTCTGCAATTCGTTCGCCGTTACAATCGTCATACTCTACTCCTTTCCGTCCAAATGCAACATATACGCCAATTTCTTAGCATTACGCCGCCACTCAAAATACCGTTTGCCGTATTCGAGTGCCATGGGAATATGCTCCGCCATAGCCGACTCGTCCGACTCGGCGGTCATCTGCAAAATCGCCGCTTGCAAAGCCGCTAAATCCCCCAATTTGTACTTTATTCCCAAATGCCCAAAACAAGTCATATCGTCCGCTGAATCAATATCACTTGTGATGAATTTGCAACCGTGGAACAACGCCTCGGCATACACGTTCGGTGTGCCGCCCTCGAAAATGCTAGTTAATGCGAAAATCTTTGCACGGTCGTATTCCTTGTATAATTCCTGTTTGTCGTGCAACAGCCCCACCAAGATAATCCGCTCTCGCAAATGTGGGCGTTCGGAAAAAATTTTCGCCATAAACGGCTTTATCCGCTCGTCCACCGAGCCGACCAATCGCAACTCCCAATCTGAAATTTTATCCGCAATGTTGCAAAATGCCAATACCAACTCCTCGTTATTTTTCTGCTCTGCACCAATCCGCCCAACCGTCAAAAGGATGTTTTTCTTGCGGTTTGCGTGAGGTTCGGGATACCCCCCCCCCCCCC
>WRKK01000060.1 GCA_009782245.1 Defluviitaleaceae bacterium
ACCTGACCGCCGTCAGGCGGGCGGGTGGCGTTTTTGTAGGGGCGACCGTCCTCGGTCGCCCGTTTGCCCCTCCGATTTTAGCTTAAGTATATGCGGGTCGGTCGCCCGTCCCACCTAATTCACATTATTTCACAAAACAATTATACCACAACTTACCCAACCAATCAACAAAAAAGGCTGTGGCAACTTTCCCACAGCCTGTATATTTATGCAGTTTGTTTCTGGTTTGTTCCCGTTTTTCTAATCTTCAAAAGCAACCTGTTTCAGTCGGCTGTACTCTTTCATTAGCAAATTTTGCCGTTTAGCCGAGCGTAAAATATTCCACCTGTTTTTGGCATATTTTGCAATTTGTGTTGCCACAAAGGCAGTCCACGCAAGCAATGCACCTATTAAAACGTAAAACATCGGCGGTGTATAATTACGCATTATTTCGTCCAAATTTTGGCGTGAGATGTCAACGGAATATCCAAATTGTTCAAATTCGTCTGGGTGTATCATTTCCAGATTTCTCCATACAAGCAGGGCAAATTCAAAGGATTGCAAGTTGCTGCGTATGCTGTCGGCGTTGTGGGTGCTTGGGTGTGCCATGTTGGAAAAAACGCCGTCATGCAGCACAGGCATTAGCAACCACAAGCCAATCGTTAATGCGACAAGTTTTAGTAGGGCGGTTTTTGCTTGCAGATTTTTCTTTGCCTGTTCATAAATTAAATTATCGGGGTTATCGGGTGCGGATAAAGGCGGCTCGGTTGGCTCGGTTGGCGGAATATCCCGCTCAAACGGCTCAAATTCGGCAACTTTCGGCACTCCGTTTGTTTTGACATCAGTCATAAGTTTTTCCTCCTTGGAAATTTTGGAAACTTTGGAAAATGGAGAAAAATCGGCGTTCATTTTTACGGATTCGCCCTCCGCTATCCAGGCGGCTTGCCCCCGCAATACTAGCTGTTTGGCACGGCGCGGATATATGCTGCCTATCTTCTCGTTTTTGTCATCGTAAAGCACAATGATTCCCATAAAATCGCTCTCTTCCTAAGATTTAGCCAAACCTTGCTGTTTTAGGTGCCTGCCTATTTTACTGCCTATTTTACGTTCCGCTGTTTTGGGTGCCTGCCCGTGATTTGTTAAATCTATGTTTATTTTAGCATAAATTTTTGCGGGGTGCAACTTTTTTCCACTTTTTTCCGCTTGCAATTTACCCGCCAATGTGCTATTCTATAGAAAGCTACCAAAAGCTACCAAAAACCACCATACACAACTTTCAACAAAGCCGCAAAAACTCAAATCAAGCCGAAAGAGGTATCCACCATGACAAAATTTGAAAATACTAGGCACTGGTTGCACGATAATTTTTTGACAAAACCGTATCGGGTGCAAAGTGTGCTGTTTTTGTTTTTTATTGCTAAGGGATTTTTTCACGACACGCCGCAAGGGATTTTGTTAGGGCTTTTTCATATTGTTGTCTCGCCCGATATTTTGGTAACGGATTATATTGTGGTTGGCGGGTTTGGCGCGGCGTTGGTAAATGCGGGGCTTAGCGGGCTAGTTACTGTTGCCGTTTTGGCACTTGCCAAACACGAGCCGCTTGGCTTAACAATGGGGACTCTCGGCTTGGTTGTGGGGATTGCTTTTTTTGGGAAAAATCCGTTTAATATGATGCCGATAATTTTGGGCGGCTTTATTTACAGCCGTTTTATGGGCGTTCCGTTCAAAAACTGCATTTTACCCGCTGTTTTGGGCACTTGCCTTGCCCCTGTTGTAACGCAACTGGCGTTTGTGCCAAATATTCCCGCTGCGTTGGGCTTGATAATCGGCGGATTTATTGGGCTTTTTATTGGTTTTGTTATAAATCCCGTGGCGGCGGCAATGCGAAAGGCTCACGAGGGTTATAATTTGTACAATGTGGGGTTTGCGGCGGGTTTGATTGGGCTGTGCATTTTTGCCCTTTTTCGCAATTTTGGCATAAATTACGAAACCGCCAATATCTGGAGCAACGCCTACAACACCGAACTTGCCATATTTTTATTGATGGTTTCGGCTTATTTTATCGCTTGCGGACTGCTTGGCACAAGCGAAAATTTAACGTTGCTAGAAATAATCAACATGGATTCCGAAGATCACGATTATTACAAAAAACACGCCGAACAATCCTATGTCGCAATGGGACTTTTGGGGCTTTTTTGCTGGTTTTTTATGCTGATTGTGGACGGCACATATTCTGGGCCGATAATCGGTGCAATATTGTCCGTTATTGGTTTTGGTGCGTTCGGGAAAGGGCTTGCGGGGGCGATTCCCGTGGTGGCGGGTGCGATGATTGCCGCCATTGTCAACTACACAATAACGGGTATTCCTGCGAACAGTAGCAATTTTTTGCTGGCGGCGTTATTTTCCACTTGCCTATCGCCTTTAACACGGCGTTTTGGCGTAAAATGGGGAATCGCCGCTGGTTTTGTGCATCTTTCGCTTGCAACGCAAGTCGGCATTTTTCACGGCGGACTTAACCTGTACAACAACGGCTTTGCTGGCGGCTTGACCGCAATGGTCATGTTGCCGCTAATCAGCTTTTTTGAACAAAATAAATGGAGGTCAAAAAATGGAATGGATTGAGGCAAAAATAGCGACAACCTCGGCGGCGGTGGAACTGCTGACGGGGTTTTTGATAGTTCACAATGTGAACAATGTGCGGATTATCGACGACGAAGAGGTAAACCGATTTTTATTAGACCACCCGCTAAACTGGGATTACAAGGACGACAAAACGCCCAATTTGCCTGGCGCAGAGATAATTTTTCACGTGCAAGCGGACGAATTTGGCAAGCAAATTTTGGCAGAAATCGCCGCCGATTTGCCAACTTTGCCGCAAACCGTGCCGCAGGTAGATTTTGGCACATTGGCGTTTACTTTTGGCAATGTCAACGACGATACTTGGCTAAATGAGTGGAAAAAAACATACAAGCCGTTTCAGATTGGGCGAAACATAACGGTAGTGCCAGTTTGGGAGCATTACGAAAAATACAATCCGCAAGAAACCGTTTTCAAAATTGACCCTGGTGCGGTTTTCGGCACGGGCTTGCACGAAACCACGCAACTATGTGTGCAATCGTTGGAAAGGCTAGATTTGCGGGGAAAAAGCATACTCGATATTGGCTGTGGCAGCGGGATTTTATCCATAATAGCGATGTTGCTTGGTGCAAGCCGCGCCACCGCTTGCGATATTGACCCATCGGCGGAATCCTGTGCAAAAACCAACGCCGAGCTTAACGGCGTGGCAGATTATAA
>WRKK01000061.1 GCA_009782245.1 Defluviitaleaceae bacterium
TATATATATATATACTGAAGTTACTGTGCTTAATACTGCACAATTCTAAACCCACCAAAAACACTAAGGGGAAAAATTATGATTCAGTTTAACATACCCGCAAATTTGGGCGGCGAGATAGCCTACATAAAGGCCACCATGCAAAACCAAAAATATTGCGGCGACGGCGAATTTACCAAAAAATGCCATGCTCTGTTGGAAAGTTTGACAGGCACAAAAAAAGCCCTGCTAACAACATCTTGCACACACGCTTTGGAAATGACGGCTATATTATGCGATATACAGGCGGGCGACGAGGTTATCATGCCGTCCTATACGTTCGTGTCTACCGCAAATGCCTTTGTGCTACGGGGTGCAAAAATCGTGTTTGTGGACATTCGCCCAGACACAATGAACATCGATGAAACCAAGATAGAGCAAGCTATCACAAGCAAAACCAAGGCAATAGTGCCTGTTCATTATGCGGGCGTTGGCTGTGATATGGCTAAAATTATGGATATTGCCAAAAGCCACAATTTATTTGTGGTTGAAGATGCGGCACAGGCCATTGGGGCAACCTACAACAACAGACCGCTAGGGACAATCGGCGATTTTGGCACGTTTAGCTTTCACGAAACCAAAAATATCTCTTGCGGAGAGGGCGGTGCGTTGCTTGTAAACAACCCGCAGTTCAGCGAACGTGCGGAGATTATACGGGAAAAAGGCACAAACCGCTCAAGGTTTTTGCGTGGGCAGGTTGACAAATACACATGGTGCGATATGGGTTCATCGTATTTGCCAAGTGAGCTAAACGCCGCATATTTACTGGCACAGCTAGAAAATATGCAGGAAATCAACCAAAACAGGCTAGAGGCTTGGAATTATTATCGAGATAAACTAAGCCCACTAAAGCCCAAGCTAGAGATTGCCGAAATCCCTGCAAATTGTGAACATCCCGCACATATGTTTTGGATAAAACCGAAAGATTTGGACGAACGCACAAAGCTGATACAGTTTTTGAAAGAGCGAGAAATATTGGCGGTATTCCACTATGTGCCGCTGCATTCTTCTCCCGCTGGGCGAAAATTCAGTAAATTTAGCGGCGAAGATTTGCACACCACAAAAGAAAGCGAACGGCTGTTGCGGTTGCCGATGTATTATGGCATTGCAAAAGCGGATTTGGATAGGGTAACGGGAGCGATTTGCGAATTTTTTAGGTAGCTTAGGCTTGACTGGCGAGGTAGGCGGCTACGGCGGCTACAAATTCCTCTGCGTTGGCTAGTTGCTCGGCAATATCGGATTTTATGGCAATGTACATATCGTCATAATCGCTGTGATTGCGTACTGTAAAGGTGCTTTCTATTATTTTTGAGAATCGCTTTTCAAAATTGCCAGTCCTAATATGCCTGATATTAAACTGCGACATAATGCCAGAATGTTTTTTCGAGTCAAATCCGTCCAATGCTAAAACCGCTCGCATTGCGTGAAAAATTGCGTAATACGAACGATTGGCGGAATCTTTGTATAAATTACTATTAAGTAGCATTTGTGCAGCAATTAAGCAGTCTCGTGCTTGCTCCAGCCGTGCTTGTGATAAGGCTTTTTTATCCATGGATTTCACGTCCTTCCGTTAAAATATTTTTGTAAAACATACTAGCATCAGCGAATTTACTAAATATTTCACAGCTAGTTATACAAGGAGAAACGATGACATCAAAATCATAAGCGAAGTCGTGTATTTGGCTATGTAGTGGCAAAAGCTGCCGACAAGCCTCCTCATGCGGCAGGTTTGCAACTATCATGTAATCAATATCCGATTCATGGTCAAAATCGCCACGTGCATACGAGCCGAAAAGGTAGACTTTATCCAGCTTATCGCCCAAAACATTTTGGGCGGCGGCGTAAACCGCTTGCGATACTAGCTTGATTGTTGGGTTGTCAAATGGATTGTACATGGTTGTAATCCTTTCTATGGTAGATTTGCGAGATAATCGGTAACGGCGGCGACAAATTCACGTGCGTTGGCTAGTTGTTCGGCAATATCAGATTTTACTGCAATGTACATATCGTCATAGTCGCTGTGATGGCGTACTGTAAAAGCATTGTCGATAGTCTTCGAGAACCGTTTTTCAAAGTTGCCAGTCCGAATATGGTTGATATTAAACTGCGACATAATGCCTGAATGCTTTTTAGAATCGAAACCGTCCAACGCTAATACAGCTCTCATTGCGTGAAAAATGGCATAATACGAACGATTAGCGGAATCCCTATAAAAATTTTTGTCGAATGCAATTTGAGCAATCTCTAAGCAGTCTTGTGCTTGCTCCAATCGTGCTTTTGATAAGGCTTTGCTATCCATAAATTTCCAGCCCTTCCGTTAAAATATTTTTGTAAAACATACTAGTATCGGCAAAACGAGTAAACATTTCATGGCTAGTTACGCAGGTCGATATGAGGAGATTTAGGTCATATGATAGTTCGTGTACATGGTCGCGTATTGGCAAAAGCTGCCGACAAGCCTCCTCATGCGGCAAATTGGCAACTATCATGTAATCAATATCCGATTCATGGTCAAAATCGCCACGTGCATATGAGCCGAAAAGGTAGACTTTGTCTAACTTATCGCCCAGGACATTTTGGGCGGCGGCGTAAACCGCTTGTGATACTAGTTTGATTGTTGGATTATCAAATGGGTTGTACATGGTAAACTCCTTTCTTTAAGGGATTACCATAATTATACCACAAAAATTAACAACAGAAAAGAGGCAAAAAAAATGACAAACTTCTACACAACAGAAGAACTCCGCAACCTAGGCATAGCAACCCTAGGCGAGAACGTCAAAATAAGCAAAAAAGCAACCCTATACGGTTGCGAAAAAATGTACTTCGGCAGCAACGTCCGCATTGACGATTTTTGCGTGCTTAGCGGCAAGCTGATTTTTGGCGATTATGTGCATATAACGGCGTTTTGCTTGCTTGCGGGTGCAGACGAAGGCATATTTTTTGACGATTTTACAACCGTTGCTTATCGTTCGGCAATATTTACCCGCTCCGATGATTATTTGGGCGAAACGCTTACAAACTCTACAATTCCCGAAAAATACCGCTACAACACCATAAAACAGCCAATCCACATAAGAAAACACGCAATCGTTGGGGCTGGCTCTATCGTATTTCCTGGGGCGGATTTGGCGGAGGGCGTTTCGGTTGGGGCGTTGTCGCTGGTGGCGAAACCTACCAAGCCGTGGGGCGTGTATTTAGGCTCGCCAGCCCGCCGCATTAAAGACCGCCAACAAGGCTTGCTTGCACAGGAACAGGATT
>WRKK01000062.1 GCA_009782245.1 Defluviitaleaceae bacterium
TGGTCGCCGCCGACTGCCGTCATGTTGCGGAAGAACGCCTCTGGCTGAATTATCATTGTCCGCAGATATGTCTGCAATGGATAGCGGTCAACGCTCATCATAAATAATTGTCCGTCAAACCACGAGTTCCAATGATGCACAAACGAAAACAACGCAACTGTCGCTAATGTGGGCTTGCACAGCGGCAAAATTACCTTTACTAGCGTGTCGATATGCCCTGCACCGTCTATGTACGCCGCTTCTTCCAATTCTTTCGGCAAGCTACGCATATAATTCATAACAACCAACATACTAAACACAGGCAACGCCCCTGGCAAAATCAGCGACCACAGCGAATCTATCAAGCCTGTCGTGAAAACTATCATGTACGCAGGAATTATCCCAGGGTGGAAAAGTATCGTTATAACGAAAAACCACGAGAAAAACGCCCTAAGCCGAAATTCCGACTTCGTTTTGGATAGCGGATACGCCGTCAAAACTATCAAAACAAGGTTGACAGCCAAGCCGATAACCGTCCGCTGTACGGAAATCCAGGTTGCACCCAAAAATGCTGGGCGGCTTAAAATAAACTCGTAGGCGGCGGTGTTGAAACCTATCGGCAAAAATCCAACTCGGTTTTCCGTTACTGCAAGCTGGTCGGAAAACGAGATTGCCAAAATATTGATAAACGGCAAAATGCAACTAAGTGCCAAAATGCCCAAAATTAGCGTGTTAAACACCATAAACACCTTGCGAGATGTTGAATTTGAGTAAACCATAATCCGCCCCCCTTAATATATGCGATAACCAGCGAACCTGTCCGCCAAATAATAGGAAACCACCACGAAAATCAGCGATATTCCTGAACGGAACAAGCCAGCCGTTGTCGCCAATGCAAATTGTGCGTTTTCTATGCCAAGGCGGAAAATGAACGTATCCAAAATGTCGCCTGTGGCGAAAACAACGGGTGCGTATAGGTTGACAATCTGGTCAAAGCCGCCATTGAGAATGTTGCTCATGCTAAGCACCGACAACAACACAATTAGGCTGGTTATCCCAGGTAGCGTAACGTGTAGCGTTTGTTTCCAGCGGTTCGCACCGTCAATTACAGCCGCCTCGTATAGTGCAG
Source organism: Defluviitaleaceae bacterium (assembly GCA_009782245.1). GTDB lineage: Bacteria > Bacillota > Clostridia > Lachnospirales > WQUN01 > WRKG01. Next base: position 1,109 of record WRKK01000062.1, read on the forward strand.
GGTCAATGCCAGTCAGCCCAGCCAGATAAATAACCGAGCCGAATCCGAAACCTTTCCAAATATCCGTTACAATCATGGTTATCGGAAACCACGTTTGGTCGCCCAGGAAGAATATTGGGTCAAAGCCAAGCCCAGTAATCATAAGGTTGACGATGCCTGTGCTAGGCGACAAAATATCCCGAAAAATACCCGCCAGGATTATCCACGAAATAAAGTGCGGCAGATAAACCAGCGTTTGTACGCCACGTTTGGCAAAGGTGCTTTTTACCTCGTTCAGCAGCAATGCGAACGTAACAGGCACAATTACCAGCCCAACCATCTTGCTAAATGCGATAATTATGGTGTTTCTAATCATTGGCCAGAAAGTCGGCATATTAAAGAGCGTTGTAAAATTTTGAAAGCCGATAAACTCCGAGCCGAAAATGCCGCCAGTCGGCACAAACCGCTGAAACGCAATAACCGTGAACACCATCGAGCCATAGCTGAAAATTGCCACCAAAATGAACGCTGGCATAATCATTGCGTACAGCGGCAACTCACGCTTGAATTTATCCCATTGCTTGGCACGCGCGAGACTTTTTTGGTCGGCGGTCAGTTTGCCTTTTTTGGATAGGGTTGTCATTTTTGCCCCTCCTTACTGCCCTGCGGCGGTTGCGATTATTTCAAGCTGGTCAATCGTTTCTTGACCGCCGTTTGCGAGCCAGTTTTCCACGAAAGTGTCAAAGGCTTCGATTGGCTGTGTGCCACGGATTATGTCCGTGAACGTTGTGCCGAGCATTGTCGCCAAAATGGACGAGTTTTGTAGCCAAATATCTGGAATCTCAACGCCCATTAAATCCTCAATTAACGCCCCTTGCGGACGGTAGATATTCAGAGCAATCGCCATCGAGCCGCCTAAGCCCTCGGTGTGCATTTGTCCCCATGTGCCGAACGCTGACGGACTAGTATCTGTGCCGTTTGCGAAGTTTTCTGCGAAAAGCCACGCTTGCCGTGCTACGCCAGAAATCGTTGCGCCGCCGTCCTCAAAGGCTTGGAAAACATACGGTGCGTGAAGTTCGGTTGGAATGCCCAAAAAGATTGGAGCAAGCCTGTATTGCTCATTGTCCCAATAGCGGAGGAAATTCGCCTCGTCTTCAAAACCGACTGCGATTTCGTAATACAAATTCAAGATTTCCATGATTGCCACGGGATTTTGGGCGTTTGCACTAATTACAAAATATTCGTCGCTGATGTTGCTGGCAACGCCAACTTGCAACTGATGTCCGTCCGCAACTGGGTTGGGATAAGGCCGCCAAATAACGTCCATGCTTTGGAACGCCGTATTAAAGGGGTGCCACGTTCCCCAGTTCATGTGGTACATCATGCCGTAGTTGCCTGTGCTGATTCCAGCGGTAAGCGTGTCGAGGTCGGTGGTTACAAATTCAGGATTTATCAGCCCTTCGGCGTACATATCCCGCACAAGAGCGAGAGCCTCGCGCACACCTGGTTGTATGTGCGAGAACGTAACATTGCCGTCCGCACCACGGAAGAATGTGCCGCCTGTGCCACGTGCTGGAACGCCATAGCCAGCCATCAAGCCAATCAGCGTACCTGCGTTAGTATGCACTAAATCCTGGTGCAAGCCTAGCCCAAACGAGGTTGAGCCGTCGCCGTTGGGGTCGCCGTTCGCAAAAATGCGAGCAAGTTCAACCATTTCGTTCACGGTGGTTGGCGCGCCACGTCCAGCGTATTCTAGCCAGTCGTCCCTAATCCACAAATAAGAGCCTGTGTGGAAGTTGTCGTTTAGAAATGGGATTCCGTAAAGTCTGCCATTGAAAGTAACGCCCTCAAAGGCGGCTGGGAAGTGTTCTCTGAATGCTTGAATTTCTGGGCGAGCGTATTGTTCAAAAATGTCGGTAATGTCCATTAAAAGCCCAGCGGATTGTGCTTGCACAAGCCAAGTTGGGTCGCCCCAGCGGATAACATCTGGCACGTTGCCTGTGATTAGCATCATGTTCATTTGGTTCATGTACGCCTCGGTGCTGATGTCGGCGGTGAAAGTAACTTCAACGTTGATGTTTAGGCGATCTTGGATAAGACGAGTCCAGCGGTTGTTTTCGTAGGTGTCGCCGTCAAAAAATTGTTGTACTGCGGAGGCTTGTAGCCCTGTGGTTATTGTGATTGGGGCATCGCCGTCTACTGTTGCGGCAGTTCCGCCGCC
>WRKK01000063.1 GCA_009782245.1 Defluviitaleaceae bacterium
GAGAAGATGGCGGACATATAGGTTATGCGATTGCTCCTGCATATCGCAATCGTGGTTATGGCAAAATTTTATTGAAATTGCTGATTGACGAGACGAATAAAATGGGAATAAGCCGCATTTTGATTACTGTGCAAAATGATAATATTGCATCTGTTCAGGTGGCTTTGAATAACGGCGGAATAATTGAGAAATCGAACGATGTGCGGACTTATATTTGGATTGATAGCGGTGTTTGAAAATTTTTGAAAATTTTTTGCCAACGGCTTGACAAGCCGCAACCGCCGTGAGATTATAATAAAGTGAACCGCTCGCAAAATCTCGGCGGAAAATAAAATAGTGCATAGCACAAAATGAGAAGGAGAGATTACGATGTACATTGTATTTTTGGCATTATTGGTAGTTTGGACAGTTTTCATGTGCCTATACGAAAACTTTTTTATGAGAAAATCCGCAAATCCCGAAATGGACGAGGAAAAGGCGGAATTTATAGGCTTTCTTTACGACCTAGCTTTTCTTTGGGGACCTGCGGTGGCTGTTTTGATAATGGCTTTTGTTGGAAATATCAGCTTTGCCGACCTCGGATTTCGGCGGATAAGTTTTGACCACGATAGTTGGATTACGGCGGTTGCCCTTGTTTTGTGTGGTTTGGCGTTGCTTTATTTTTTGCGACCGTTCGTTGCGTTTATAAGAAAAAGAGGAGAAAAACAGCCCACCGATTCAGCAACAGAGCAATCTCCGCAAGAAATTGCATTAGAAAAACGAGAAAAAAAGCAATTTGTCTTGTTAAATTTTAGTTCGGCAATCTGCGAGGAGTTGGTTTTTAGGGGATTTTTGGCGTTTCTTTTGCAAGCTATTTTTCCTAATATTCCGTTTTTGGTGGTTATATTGGTGGCTGGGCTGTTGTTTGGATTTGCCCATATATATCAAGGCTTGGAGGGGATTGTAGAAACGGCAGTATTTGGGGTAATGCAGATGTCGCTGTTGTTGGTTACTGGTAGTTTGATTTTGCCGTTGGTGTTGCATTTTATTATAAATTATGGGGATTTTTTGGAAGAGATGGCGGAAAATTCTGATTGACGAAAGTTGTAAAATTGGGATTATGAAATTTAATATTGCCCTGCAAAAATTTTTTTTTGCAGGGCTTGACAAGCAATATAAAGCTGTGGTATTATAGTAAATGTAAGATGGTTCGTAATGATAATTGCGATGTAATTTAGACGAACAATTAATGAAAAACGAAGATTTTATAAAGGAGAAATGATATGGAGTTGTGGTTGTTAATAACTAATATGGATTGGTGGCTAATTATAATATTAGTCTTGTTTGGTTTGCTAATAATTGTTGCTAGTTGCGTTGCTTACGACACGAGTAAAACAATGAAAAATAGCACTTTGTGTAAGAATATAGTGTCACTAAATGCAAAATACAGCAATATTTTTGATAATGACATAAAAAAAAGATATAAATTTACGTGGGAAGTTAATAGTTTGCAAAAGTACGAAAAATGTAGTAAAAAAAGTGAAATATTAGCTTATTTTTGTAGTCCAGGTTTTGAGGATATATACCACTCTGCTATGAAAAACAGTGAAATCCTTAAAAAATATACACAAGAGTATCATAAATTGATAGAGGAAACAGCCAGCAAGGACGAAGTTTTTAGAAAAAAGGAAGTTGAATTATGTCAATCATTACTGTTAGAGCCTATTCTTAATCCTGAAATGGTGTGCGTAGTTACATACACGTCTCCAAAAGATAAAAGCAACCTTCGAACAAAACATTCTATTTTATTTGAGGATTTTTTGCCAACTTACAATATAAAAAACAATAGTGCTTTGTATAAAAGCCTGATGTTGCTAAATATGGAGTATCGTAATGTTTTCGACAATGATGTTAAAGAAAGCTACGAAATTGTATGGGAAGTCAATAGTTTGCAAAAGTACGAAAAATACAATAAAAAAAGCGAAATATTCGCTTATCTTTGCAATTCGGATTTTGAATACATATACCGTCCTGCTATAAAAAACAACGAAATTTTTCAAGCATATACTCAAGAATATCATAAATTGATAGAGGAAACAGCCAGCAAGGACGAAATTTTTAGAAAAAAGGAAATTGAATTGTGTCAATCATTTCTGTTAGAACCTGTTCTTAACCCTGAAACGGTGTGCGTAGTTACATACGCATCTCCAAAAGATAAAAATAACTTTCAAACAAAACATTCTATTTTATTTGAGGATTTTTTGCCAACATACAAAGTAAAAAATAATAGTGCTTTGTATAAAAATTTGATGTCGCTAAATACTGAATATCGTGATATTTTGGACAATGATGTTAAAGAAAGCTACGAAATTACATGGGAAGTCAATAGTTTGCAAAAGTACAAAAAGTGCAGCAACAAAAGTGAAATATTAGCCTATTTTTGCAATCCAGATTTTGAATATATACATCGTCCTGCCACAAAAAATAATGAAACTTTCCAAGCATATACTCAAAAATATCATAAATTGATAGAGGAAACAGCCAGCAAGGACGAAATTTTCAGAAGAAAGGAAATTGAATTGTGCCAATTCTTTTTATTGGAGCCGCCTATTCTTAATCCTAAAATAGTATGTGAAGTTACGTACACATCGCCAAAAGGTAAAAATAGCTATCGACAAGAACAATCTATTTTATTTGAGGATTTTTTGAAAATATCGTCTAAACGAAAAGATTTTGAAAGTAGTAAAAAATATCAGAGAACGCTAATGACTAATTCCCTTAGATATGATATTTTAGAAAGAGATGGCTATAAATGTAAAATATGTGGATCTACCGCAAAAGATGGAGCAAAGTTAGAAGTTGACCATATTATACCAATAGCCAAGGGTGGAAAAACAATAAAGGAAAACTTGCAAACTCTTTGCGAAATCTGTAATAGCGGAAAACGTGATAAAATCCCCAAAGTAATCCATTGATTTGGGAATAGTGATTTTTTCACACGATTTGACAAATTCAAAACGCCGTGGTATCATAATAAATATAAGAAACACCCCCAAAATAACCCCTAAACACAAGGAGGAAACTATGACAAACCCAAAAAGAAAAGGTGCAAGGTCGGTAAAGGACATTCCCAAAGAAATTTTGGAGCAGTTGAATAGCGGAGAAATTGAAACCCTATCTCTGTCGGAATGGGCGGCTGTTGACCGAAAGGTATTACTTAAAAATGTATTGACCCAGCACAACAGGACAAAATATCTAAATCCCATTTTAGATAAAATTAGCAATTTGAAAAAACAAACCGTAAACACCATAACCGAAACCATTGGGACGGCTCTTTTGGAGCA
>WRKK01000064.1 GCA_009782245.1 Defluviitaleaceae bacterium
GAGGACGGTCGCCCCTACAATATGCGTCCCCGCTCGCCTGACGGCGGTCAGGTAGGGGCGACCGTCCTCGGTCGCCCGTTGGGTTGACGGTAACGGCACAATTCTATATCTATTCTATATCTATTTTGCACACAAAACGCTTTATCGCAGCAAAATATTTTGTGCATATTTAACTATTGACGTAACCGCCGCAACCACATATAATTATCATAACTTATAACATTTATAACAAAAAATCACAAAATCTCGCAACCCAAAGGGGGAATACCTATCCTAGCCAGCCTATTAACTAAAGACCGCATACAAAAATTGCCCACCGTGCCAGATTGGCAAGCTGGCATAACGTTAGCGGCACAGCCTTTATTAGAAGAAGGCTCTATAACAGAGGGCTACATAACTGAAATGATAGCCGCTGTAGAAAGATTTGGCCCGTATATTGTGCTTGCAGATAACTTTGCACTACCACACGCACAATCCGTGGGCAATGTCAACCGTTTGGCAATGTCGCTGTTATTAACCGACCAGCCAACAGACATGAAAGGCCGCCCAGTCAGCATTTTCCTAGTTTTAGCACCAACAGACAACGACAGCCACCTGCAAGCCCTACGAGAAGTGGCAAACCTACTGGGCAAGCCAGAAAACCTAGCAATTTTCGCCAAAGGCAATATCGCCGAAATTTTAGCACTACTAAACAAAAGCGAAGAAAGTTAAAAAACGAAAAAATTGCGGGGTGCCTGCCCGCTGGTAGGCGGGTGGGCAGAGCCCCACGGTTTTAATGTTTTAGAAAAGAGGGAGAAAATGAAAGTATTAGCTGTTTGCGGATTTGGCGTGGGATCGTCGATGATATTGAAAATGAGTTTGGATAGCGTGTTTGACAAGCACGGCGTATCAGCCGAGGTTGACAACATAGACGTAACCACCGCAAAATCTGTGCCCTGCGATGTGATTTTTACAAGTGCAGAGCTAAAGGACGAAATACAAAGTTCTGTTTCCGTGCCAGTGTATGCCGTTAAAAAATACATGGACAAAGAGGAAATTGACGGCATTGTAACGCAATTTTTAGCCGAAAGGGGCAACTGAAATGATTATGGATTTTATTACCGATTACATCTTGCGCAACCCGCCAATACTGCTTGGTCTGATAGCCGCTATTGGTCTTATTTTGCAAAAGAAAAGTTTTACTGACATCGTAAAAGGTACGCTGCTGACCGCCTTTGGTATGGTTATCTTAAATGTGGGCGTGGGAATGCTGGTTAGTTCTATTTTGCCCATAAACGTGGCTTTTCAGGAAGTGCTGACTGGCGTAACGCCCGATGGGCTAAATGATGCCACTTTTACCGCCGATTTTGGCGGCGATATTGGCTTGGCTATGTTCGTTGGGCTGGGCTTGCACCTACTTATCGCCCGTTTTACCCCGTTTAAGGTTATCTTCCTAACGGGACATATGTTGTGGTGGTTTCCGTTTATTTTTGTGGCGGCAGGAGTCGAGGGCGGACTTAGAGGTGTTCCGCTGGTTTTGTTCGGTGCGATAACCTCCGCTTTGTACTGGTCTATTATGCCGTGGCTACTGCGAAAGTACGTTTTCGCCGTTATTGGCGACGAATCGTTTACGCTAGGACACCCCACGGGCATACTTGCCCTTATCTCGGGCTTTGTGGCAAGCAAAGTCGGCGACAAAACCAAATCCACCGAGGATATTAACCTGCCCAAGGCGCTCTCGTTTTTCCGAGAAATTTCTATAACTGGCGGGTTGGTTATTTTTCTCGTTTTCCTTATAACTGGGATTTTCGTGCTACCTGGCGTTGTTGCGGGAAATCTTGTAATGGATTCCATCGCACAGGGCTTGGAGTTCGGCGCGGGGCTTATTATCCTGTTGCAGGGCGTTCGTATGCTAATCTCGCAAATTGTGCCAGCTTTCAAGGGTATCTCGGAAAAAATCGTCCCCAACGCATTACCCGCCTTTGATTGCCCCATTATCTTCAACTACAAGCCAAACGCCGTACTTATCGGCTTTGTTGTGGCGATGGTCGTGTCAACCGTGCTTATCGTTATTACCAACACAATCGGCATTTTTGGCGTTATGCTTATCCCGCTTGTTATTACGTCGTTTTTTGAATGTGGCTCTGCCGCCGTTATTGGCGAGGGACAGGGCGGGTTGCGCGGTGCTATTGTCGGGACGGTAGTCGCCGCCGCTGTAATGGTCGCATTGGTGGGGGTTTCCGCCATTATTTATGCGACGACAATTCAGAATTGGATGTTAATTTTCGGCGGTAACGATTTATCGTTGTTTGGGATAATTGGCAGAGGAATCGCTGGCGTATTCGGCGTTTTTGGAGGTTGACATGAATTTTAAGTATATATCCGAGATAAAGCGGCAGCTGGCACGGTTGGAGCAAGAGGGCGCGGCGAATATGCAGTTGGCTGTCGAGTTGCTGACCGATACAATTTTGGCAAAGAGGTCGATATTTGGCTTTGGGGCTAGTCATGCGGGAATTTTGATAGAGGAATTGTATTACAGGGCGGGAGGATTGGTGGTTTTTAACCCAATTTTCGGCCGTGAGTTGATGTTGGACACCGTTCCAGTTAGCCGCACAAGCCAAATGGAGCGGCTTGTAGGTTACGGCGAAACGTTATTGCAAGATGTGCCGATAAAAGAGGGCGATGTTTTGTTGGCACATTCCGTTTCGGGCAGAAACCCCGTTACGCTGGAGATTGCGGCGGGTGCGAGGGCGGCGGGTGCAAAAGTTATCGCCGTTACAAACGTGGAGTATTCCAAAAGCGTAACCAGCCGCCACCCAAGCGGCAAGCGGCTATTCGAGTTGGCGGACATAGTTTTGGATAATTACGGGCATATCGGCGATGCGTGTATCGAGTTGCCTGGCACAAAACAAAAAGTAGCGGCGACTTCCACGGTGATTGGTGCGACTATTCTAAATGCGATAGTGGCACAGGTTGCGGAAGAGTTGATAGCCAAGGGAGTTGCCGTCCCGCCGATATTTTATAGTGCTAATATTGACGGCGGCGATCAGCTGAATAGGGGAGTTTATCGGGAGTTTGGGGATAGTGTGCATTATCGGTTTGTTTAGGGGGGGAGTTGGTTGATATGGAGAATATATTCAGAACGGCTTGGGGCATTAAGCAAATTTTTGTTGACTGTTGACTGTTGTTGGTGTATAATTATGGCAATGGTGGGCGAAATGCCGCCTATCAAAAGCAGAAAGGAGACCAAAAAATGCACACAACGCCCCTCGAAGCCGACACACGAATCCTTATAAACAAAACCCTAGAAAATCTAGGCTGGATTTTCACAGGAGAAAACAAAAAT
>WRKK01000065.1 GCA_009782245.1 Defluviitaleaceae bacterium
GAGGACGGTCGCCCCTACAAAAACGCCGACCGTAGGGGCGACCGTCCTCGGTCGCCCGTTGTTTTCCCCGTTCGCCCGTTGTTTTCCCCGTTCGCCCGTTGTTTTCCCCGTTCGCCCGTTGTTTTCCCCTTTCGCCCGTTGTTTTCCCCGTTCGCCCGATATTCATCGCATTTTTTACCAAAAAAATCGGGTTGCCGCAATAATTTTGCAACAACCTGATAAAAATTTTTTATGTTTAGCGTTCGTTTTTGCCCAAAACCGCTTTGCGAGATAGGTTTATGCGTTTTTGGTCGTCTATCTCGATTACTTTTACGTCGATAATGTCGCCAACGTTGACTACGTCGGTTACTTCTTTTACACGGTCTTTGGATAGTTGGGATATGTGGACTAGCCCCTCTTTTTCTATTGCGATTTCTACAAAAGCACCAAAAGCCATAATGCGGGTAACTTTACCCCTGTAAATTTTGCCCACTTCTGGCGGATTTACTATCCCTTGGATAATTTCTACTGCACGGTTTACTTTGCTTAAATCTTGGTCGCCTACAAAAATTCTGCCGTCATCTTCGGTGTCGATGGTTTCAACGCCAGATTCCTCCAGTATCCGCTTGATAACTTTGCCGCGCGTTCCCACAACTTCGCCAATTTGTTCGGGGTTGATTTTTACTATCATAATTTTTGGCGCATACAGCGAAATTTCTTTGCGGGGCTTGGCGATTGCTTTTTTTATAACGTTATTGATAATGTGTTTGCGGGATATTTCCGTTTGCTCCAGCGATGCTTTTATGATTTCTGGCGTTAATCCGTGAATTTTCATGTCCATTTGGATTGCGGTAATTCCGTCCACTGTGCCAGCAACCTTAAAATCCATATCGCCAAAAAAGTCCTCTAAACCTTGAATGTCGGTTAGCAGGATAAAATCGTTGTCAGTTTCGCCAGTAACAAGCCCAACCGAAATGCCCGCAACGGGCTTTTTGATTGGCACGCCAGCCGCCATAAGCGAAAGCGTACTAGCACAAACCGCGCCCTGCGAGGTTGACCCGTTGGAACTTAGCACCTCCGAGACAAGCCGCATGGAATATGGGAACTCGTCGCCAGTAGGCAACACGGGAACAAGCGCCTTTTCGGCAAGTGCCCCATGCCCAATTTCACGGCGGCCAGGCCCACGAGACGGGCGGGTTTCGCCAACGGAATAGCTTGGAAAATTATAGTGGTGCATATAGCTTTTATTTTCTTCCATCAAATCAAGCCCGTCAAGCCGCTGGGCATCACGCATAGAGCCGAGCGTTGTAACGGTCATAACTTGAGTTTGCCCACGCCTGAATATAGCCGAGCCGTGAGTTCTGGGCAATATGTCAACCTCTGCTTCCAGTTCACGTATTGCATCTAAGGCTCTGCCGTCGGGGCGTTTATGTTCTTTTAGAATCATTCGGCGCACGGTTTGTTTTTCAAACTTATAAATTGCCGCCGCCAAAAGCGCTTCGTATTCTTCCAGCGAAGTTTCGTCCGTTGGCAAGGTGGGCAACAAGTTTTCGATTAAATCGGCTTTTATAGCGGCAACTCGTTCTTCCCGTTCTTGTTTTATATCGGTAAAAACGGCGTGTTCCATGCGATTATCGGTTACGTGCGCGGTAACTTTTTCGTAAAAATCGGCTGGAATTTTATGTTCGGTGTAGGAATGTTTGGGTTTGCCGCATTCTTTTACAATGCCGTCAATAAAGGCGACAATTTTCTGGTTTTCGGCGTGAGCGGTCATAATGGCATCAAACATGGTTTCGTTGGAGACCTCGTTGGATTGTGCCTCAATCATCATAACTTTATCCCGCGAAGATGCGACAGTAAGCAACATATCGCTATTTTCACGGTCGGCAGCCATGGGGTTAATTACAAATTTTCCGTCAACCAGCCCCACATTAACAGCCCCGATAGGCCCTGAAAAAGGAATATCGGAGATAGAAAGTGCGATAGATGCACCTATCATAGCGGCGACTTCTGGGCTATTGGCTTGGTCAACCGAAAGCACAGTAGTAACAACAGCGACATCGTTACGATAGTCGTCTGGGAAAAGCGGCCGCAGTGGGCGGTCAATAAGGCGCGAAGTTAGGATAGCCCGTTCGGTTGGTCTGCCCTCTCGTTTTATAAAGCCGCCAGGAATTTTGCCCACGGCGTAAAGGCGTTCTTCATAATCAACGCTAAGCGGAAAATAGTCAATGCCAGCACGTGGCTCGTCCGAGGCAGTAGCGGTTACAAGCACCATAGTGTCGCCGTATCGCATAAGGACGGCACCATTAGCTTGTTCGGCAACTTTGCCAATTTCGGCTGTCATGGTACGTCCCGCAAGTTCAAAAGTGTATTGTTTCATAATAGTTTCCCTTCTCTAATTATTGGGATTATTTTCTTAACCCAAGTTCAGCGATAAGTTCACGATAGCGGACAATATCACGGTTGCGGATATAATCAAGCAGCCCTTTACGCTGACCTACCAATTTGAGCAAGCCGCGCCGCGAATGAAAATCTTTGGGGTGCACGCGCATATGTGCGGTAAGGTGGTTAATGCGTGCTGTAATGAGTGCAATTTGCACCTCTGGCGAGCCTGTATCTGCCTCGCCTCTGCCGTGTTTGGCAATTATTTCTTGTTTGTTAATCATTGCTTTCCTCCGTATTTTTTAGTCGCCAGCACCATGAAACAGGTTGGAGCTCCAGTCTCCTCGTGCAGGTCATTTTTATTATATCATTTTGGGTTTGGGTTTGCAAGTGAATTTTGAAAATTTAGGCAATAAAAATTCCAGTATTGACAAAATTGTTGCAAGTGGTATAATGGGAAATGGAAGTGAGGAAAAAAAATGTGGACAAGAGGATGAATAATCATGCTTGAACGAATAAGAGAGCCATTGGAACACTTCATAAATATTTGTAACCGCTACAAAAACGATGAATTTGACGTTCTTGATTTTCAACACGCCATAGCGTATGTTTATCTACCCCCCGAAACTTCGCAAAAATTCGGCATTATCTTACACAATGCCCATGAAGATTTAGAGGGGATTATTTACGGCACGGTTGGTATGGAAGACAAATACCGAGACGACCGCCGCGAACACGCTGTGCCGCTTGCGGATAAGCTAATAGCGGCAACCCAAGCCGAAATAAAACGGCTGGAAAATTATAAACCGTACGCCCGTCCGCCAGGCGGACAGGTAACACAGCAAATGCCGCAAGCTGTAAATGCTTGAATAATGCAAGCAAGTGCTGGATATTTACAACAAGCGGCGAACAGTTGTGGGTAAAAACGGGCGACCGACCCGCCTGCCGACGGGCAGGGGACGGTC
>WRKK01000066.1 GCA_009782245.1 Defluviitaleaceae bacterium
TGGAAACAGGTTTAGTGGAAGTGATAGCCGAAGTGCTAAACGAAGACATTATCGTTATAGAAGACGTTATCGTTATACATGAAGAAAGCACCACGGAGGTTTTTCAAGGAACTATCCACGCTAGGCAGGTGTATTATGCAGTAATTAGAGGTATTCCATTTCAACTTCATTCATTAACTGGATGGGATTTTGTTCCACCAACACGTGCAGAACTTGCTTTTGTAGGGTTAGAGACTGACCTGCGTGTTTGGGAAGAAGAAATTGGGCGTATTCCTGCTGTGATGTCTAAATATCGAACTTACGAACCTATAGACCCTTTGGGTCCTACCCCGCCTTTGCTCGCTATTGGTATGTACAATGAAAACAACGAACTATTAGCTACCATTCTTCATGTTTTACCCCAAACCCCCGTTATGTACGGCATTTCCACCGAAACCGATAGTGTAGAATTTTTAGGAACATGGGGACAAATTCTTGATGATAACATCTTGAATTTAGCCGATATAGAGCCAGATTTTATTCCTACTGTTGATGGATCTGAATATTACAGTATAATTTTCCAAACGCAAAGTGGTTTTGACAGGAGGAGAATGGCTCTTCTTCAAGATTTGCAAGATTGGAATTTTATTCCGCCAAGTTCTGTAGAAATGAGCTACGAAGACGGGCTAGTTATTTTCCGTATGTATGACGAAAATAATGTCCTGCTTGCAGAAACAATTAATTCTAGCCTAACTTTTGACTATGAGCCAGTTTTTACGATAATAGCATTTGGCACTACTGAAGAGTTGCGAGAGATTGGGATATAGTGTAGTGTGCCGACAATAAAGTAAACATTTGAATATATGTCGCTTGAATGTAGTAACAATTTTCCAAACGAGAAGATAATTTGAATTTTGAACACATTAAAAATGTAGCAAACAAATAATATGTGCCTAACTGCCTCTTGCACAATGTATATGAACAATGTGATGCTTGCAAGGATAGCAAGCGTAAAAGAGAAAGGAACGTATGATATGAAAAATTTGAATTTTGTAATTTGTTAGTATTTGCTTTTTTAGCAACTAACGCTACAGCAACGCTCGCCCAATATGAAAGCACAACTGTAGAGAGCGTTTTAATCGAAAGTTCATCTGAAGTTATTTTAGTGGACTATTCAGCAGAATTAAGAACTCTCCGTGGCAGAAACGCATGGACTAACGTTGAAGAAACCGTTGATTACGAGGGTTTTGTTACTAGAAAGTTTTTTGATTACGAGGGGAATCCAGTTGCAGTTGAAATTATAGCTCCTGTAAATAGAAATACACCCTCCGCCCGCTTTATTACTAGATACTCTAACCTTTATAACGTGTCTATTATTGGCAATCCTCCACACGGCATGAATTGGTATAACACCATTAGTGCTAGTTTCATAGTAGATTTAGATATTGATATGAGCAACGGCACGTTTACACGTATTTGGATTTCTTTCAATGGTGGTAGCAGAATGTTTTTTGACGGTGGACGTAATGGTAATTTTGCTTATGCCTTTTTCCAACCAGAAAGTTTTGTTCCTGGTGCGGGTTCTACCAGAGAAACAATTAATTGGAGAGTTACGTTTCCAGATCATCTAACGAGAACTAGGACTATAAGTCGCCTATAGTGGCTAAGGTCTATTGCGGTCGTCTAGCTTATGTTAGGCGACCTTTTCAATGCAAAAAACGGGCGACCGACCCGTCTGCCTGTCGCCCATCGTTTTGAACTTAATTTAATCCAAACCCCACTTACCCAAGTTCACTCTCTATAACACCAACCAATTTTTCAGCATATTCCTGTATTTGCAACTCATTATCGCCCTCTAGCATTACCCTAATAATCGGCTCTGTGCCAGATGCTCGCACTAAAATTCTGCCTTTGTTTGCCAGTTTTTGGGAAATATCGTCTATTGCGGCGGATATATTTTTGTTTTGAGATATGTCAACCTTTGTCCGCTTTTTTAGCTTGGCACTTAACAAAACTTGCGGCATTACGGACATTATTTTACGTAGTTCGGATAACTTTTGTCCGCTGGTTTTTAACATTGCCAATATTTGCAAGCCCGTTAAAATTCCGTCGCCTGTTGTGTTGTAATCGCCAAATATTATATGCCCAGATTGCTCGCCGCCCAGATTATAGCCGTTTTGCAACATTTCTTGTATAACATACCTGTCGCCAACCTGCGCACGGACAAGGTTAAGCTGGTTTTTTTGGCAAAATTGCTCTAAGCCGAGGTTGCTCATTACTGTTGCGACTATTGTCCCGTTTTTAAGCTGTCCCTTTTGGGACATCGCCAAGCCGCAAATAGCCATAATTGCATCGCCGTCCAGTTCTGCGCCTGTGTCGTCAACGCACAAAACCCTGTCGCCGTCCCCGTCAAAGGCAAGCCCAATATCTAAGCCGTTTTGCCTAACGTAATCTTGCAACGATGCCAAATGGGTAGATCCGCAATTTACATTTATGTTAAAACCCGTAGGCTCGTTGTGCAACACGCTGATTTTTGCACCCAATTTTTCAAAAAGCAACGGCGCCGCTTGGTAAGTTGCCCCGTTGGCACAATCTAAGGCGACTGTTAGCCCCGCAAAGTTGCTGGTTGTGGTGGTTGCCAAAAAATCCACATAATCCTGTACGGCGTTTTTGCAAAAAAAACTTCTGCCAACCTCTTTGCCAACGGGCCGTGGAATATTCTGCATATTTTCGGTTACAAGTTTTTCTATCTCCTCTTCAACCTCGTCCGATAGCTTGTAGCCAGCATTGTTGAAAAATTTTATCCCGTTATCGGGCATAGGATTATGCGATGCCGATAACATAACGCCCGCGTCCATTGCGTATTTTCTAACCAAAAAAGCCATCGCTGGCGAGGGTATAACGCCCGCCTTGTATATTTCTGCACCAACGGAGCAAAGCCCCGCAACCAAAGCCGCCTCTAACATATCCGCCGAAACGCGCGTGTCTGTTCCTATTAAAATTTTGGGCTGGCGGCCTAAATGCCCCGCCAAGGCGAAAGCGCCCGCCTTACCAATTTGCATAGCTAATTCTGGCGTAAGTTCGGTATTAGCCACGCCACGCACTCCATCAGTGCCAAAAAGTTTTTCCATAACCACAAAACCCTCCAATTTTATATTTCGTGAAGATTATACCATAAAAGTTGTTGCTTGTAAAATTAAAATTTATTAATGGCTACACAATTAAATCACATATTCAATGGAACGGGCGATCGACTTTAAGGGTAAACGGGCGACCGTTTTTCCGTTTGCCCGTTTTTCCGTTTGCCCGTTTTTCCGTTTGCCCGTTTTTCCGTTTGCCCGTTTTTCCGTTT
>WRKK01000067.1 GCA_009782245.1 Defluviitaleaceae bacterium
GCCGCCGTTGCGGTTTATCTGGTTGGCGTATTCATTTTGGCAATCACAAAATACATCTCGCTTACCTCACTAGCAATGGCACTACTTTTCCCAATATTACTACTAATACTAAGCCACCGCCCAGAAACAATCATCATAGCCGCAATTATGACCGCCCTAGTTTTTATCCTCCACAGAGGAAACATTCAACGCTTATTTAACGGCACAGAACGAAAATTGGTTATTCGTGCTTAGTTGAAAACATTAAAACCGTGTGGTTTCTGCCTAATGGGAAAACAAAAACGGGCGACCGACCCGTCTGGTTCACATTATTTCAATAAATCGGTATATTTTCAAAAACGTTAAAAATCATTAAAAAAGTCATTAAAAAAATATAAAAAAACTTGACAGCACAAAAAATATGTGTTATTATAAAAAACTGTACGTCAACTACCTATAGGCTAAAGCCTATGGGCTTGAAAAAGCCCTAGTTGACTAGCCTAAGTCTTAACTGACTACGTTATCTAAGAATATATAGGCACTTCGGGGTGTTCGTCCTAGCTCCGAACTCTGCGGTCTATGGTTAAACAGTCTTGATGGGTAGGGACAGTGCTGTAGATATGCAAAACCTTCCCGCCTGCCGGACGGGCAGGTGATAACATTGGCGAAGGACACCTAACTCTGAAAGGAGGTAGGCTTTATGTTAGCCTACGTATTAAACAAACATGGCAAGCCTTTAATGCCGTGTAATTCAAGAAAAGCAAGGCTTCTGTTAAAGACAGGCAATGCAAAAGTTGTAAGGATAAAACCGTTTACCATTCGTATGGTACATGGCTCGTCTGGCTATACCCAAACAGTAAACTTAGGGGTAGATGCAGGTAGTAAAGTTGTAGGAATATCAGCGACCACGGACAAAAAAGAATTATACAGTAGTGAATGTAAATTGCGAACCGATGTAACCGACAATCTATCGACACGCAGAGCGTTTCGTAGAGCGAGACGTAATCGCAATACTCGTTATCGTCCGCCAAGATTTCTAAACCGAATAAAAAGCAAAAAGAAAGGCTGGCTTGCACCGACAATAACCCAAAAAATCAACACGCACGAGCAGCTAATTAAACAAGTACACAATATTTTGCCTGCCCGTCCGGCAGGCGGGCCAATTTCCAAAATAATAGTTGAAGTTGCATCGTTCGACATTCAAAAAATCAAGAACCCCGAAATAAGCGGCACAGAATATCAACAAGGCGAACAGCTTGACTTTTGGAACGTACGTGAATATGTGCTATTTCGAGATAACCATAGTTGCCAATACTGCAAAGGCAAAAGTAAAGACAAAATATTAAACGTTCATCACATAGAAAGCCGTAAAACAGGTGGTAATGCACCAAACAACTTGATAACGCTGTGCGAAACTTGCCACAACAAACACCATGCAAAACAAATTAAGCTAAAAGTTAAACGAGGAGCAAGTTTTAGAGATGCGGCGTTTATGACTATTATGCGGTGGGCGTTTTATGACAGGCTTAAAGAAAAATATTCTAACGTAAGTATGACATACGGATATTTGACCAAAAATACACGTATAAGCAACAAGTTAGAAAAGTCTCATGCCATAGATGCAAGATGTATAAGCGGAAACCCAACGGCAAAGCCAAGTAAAAACGCCTACACACAAAAAGCGATCCGTACAAAAATCGGCAACTGCACAAGGCAACAATCAACAAGGGCGGTTCAAGAAAATCAAACCAGGCAGCCAAGTATGTTTTTGGCTACCAGCTTTTTGATAATGTGCGATACAAAGAGCAGGAATGTTTTATTTTCGGCAGAAGAACAAGCGGATATTTTGATTTAAGATTGTTGAACGGTATAAAGATTCATGCAAGTGCAAGCTATAAGCAGTTGGAATTACTGCAAAAATCAAGAACAATACTAACCGAGAGGATGGTGGCGATTCCTCCCACAAGCTAAAGATTGTGGGTTTCCTCGCCAGTTTTTATGAAATGGTTTTGCGACCAACAGTAATCCTAAGTTACCATATTTCAGTATACTAGCTACATTGTGAATAGTATAACAGATTTTTTGTAACAAATCAAGAAAAATTTTATCAGTAAGGAGCGGTATGTTTTGGAAAAAAATAGGATTAGATTCACAACAAACACAGGTGCAACCGAAGACGTGAAAGGCACGGTAGGCACTCAACGGCACAGCTATTCTCGCATTGCCGAGGATTACAAAATGCCAAACCTCATAGAAATTCAAAAAGATAGCTATGAATGGTTTCTTAAAGAGGGCTTGCAGGAAGTTTTTGACGATATTTCGCCAATAACCGACTACAGCGGAAATTTAATACTCGAATTTATCGATTTTCGGCTTGATACCACACAAACTAAATATTCCGTTGAAGAATGTCGCGACCGCGACGCAACTTACGCCTCGCCTATGCGCGTTAAATGCCGCTTGCGTAACAAAGAAGTTGACGAGATTAAAGAACAAGAAATCTTTATGGGCGATTTTCCGCTGATGACCGAAAACGGCACGTTCATAATAAACGGTGCAGAGCGTGTTATCGTTAGTCAACTAATGCGTAGCCCTGGCATTTATTACGCCATCGATTACGATAAAGTCGGTAAGGAACTGATAACCGCAACCGTTATCCCAAACCGTGGCGCTTGGCTAGAATACGAAACAGATTCTAATGACGTTTTTAGCGTTAGAGTTGACAGAACTCGCAAAGTGCCAATAACTGTGCTAATCCGCTCGCTGGGCGTTGGGCGCGACGAGGATATTATCGATATGTTCGGCGAAGAGCCCAAAATTATGGCATCTATCGAAAAAGATGTCGCAAAAACCCACGAAGAGGGCTTGCTGGAACTTTACCGCCGTATCCGTCCTGGCGAACCGCCTACCGTGGAATCCGCCGATTCTCTGCTCCGCAGTATGTTTTACGACCCAAAACGTTACGATTTAGCAAAAGTTGGACGTTACAAATATAACAAAAAATTAGCTTTAAGTTCCAGAACGCTAGGTTTTACGCTCGCTGCCGATGTTTACGATCCGTCAACGGGCGAATTTCTCGCCGCCGCTGGAACGGTGCTTACCGCCGAAATTGCCGATAATATCCAGGATTCTGGCTGTCCGTCTATTGTTGTCGAGTGCGATAACCGTGAAATTAAGGTTCTCACTAATATGATGGTAAAAGCCGACCTTTTTTTGGAAGCCCATGGGCTAAATATCGCCGATTTTGGCATAAGAGAGCGTGTTTATTATCCTGTTTTAGCGTCCATTTTGGAAAACGCCTCCGACCGCAAGGAACTTGAGCAAACTATAAGAAATAACATGAACAAATTATTACCAAAACACATTACTTTTGAAGATATAATGGCATCAATAAATTA
>WRKK01000068.1 GCA_009782245.1 Defluviitaleaceae bacterium
TTTCGGGCATTTTCTCGTCCACGAATACTTTCGCCAACGATTCCCAATCGTAGCCATTGCCCTCAAATCCCTCTTCTTCACGAGAATCAAATATTTCGTTTTTATAATAGCCAACCCCAAGCCATAGCGTGTATTTGTCCTCGTCATAGTATTTGAACGGTTCAATTTTCTTGCTAAATTCTTGAAAATCCATGTAAACCTCACTTTCTACATACGTCTTGCAACAAGGGCGGTTCTCGCCCTCAACCAACAACATTATTGTAACATAGGCGAAAACTTTTGTCAAATTTTTTTGTAAATTTTTTTGAAATTTTTGGGCAAAGGCAGACAAACGCCGCCAAAATCACATTTTATCACTTCAAATAAAATCCATAATCCAAAATTACGTTCCCAAGTTCGTCAGCCTTGCCGAAGCGCTCGCCGTTGTAGCGTTCAAAAAACACAACGGTGTCCGCACCGCCAGCGTCCAACTCGCCAAAGCCGCTTGTTTGTAGCTTTTCGTAAGCCGTCGCATGGGGCAATTCGCCGAAAATCTCGCCTGTTTCGCCATTGCCGTAAATCCACGAAACGCCGACCTTGCTGGTGGGCAAATCTAAAAATTCCAAATCCGACAAATTCGTTGGAATGGGCGTTTTCGCTGGGAAAAACAGCCCTATCCAGTAGGCGAAATCGTCGCCGTGCAGGGTCATCAAGCCCACGCAACCCTCTTCAACCTCGTCAGACGGCGTAGCGAGGCAATGTCTTCCAATCGTTCAAGCCAACCGTCTGCAAAACATTCCTGCCAAACCGCCGCAAAACTGCCATTTACACGGTCAGCGTGTGTGTATTTTTTGCCAATCAGTCGCAACGGTGGGAATTGCTCCACGTTGCAATTTATAATCTCAAAAGCCATGATTTTTCTCCTTTGTGAGCTTTTCTATATTATATCACACGAAAAATTTTTGTGCAACTTTTTTCAAAAAAATTTTGACAAACCAAAATCAATCTGCCATAATAAAATAAAAATTGCAAAACGAACAGGAGAAAAAGATGCCGATTGATTTCAAAAAAACGCAAAAAGAGTTGCATTTGCCCAAAATTACGCCGTCTGTGGTTGGCGTGCCGCCCATGGTTTTCATTGCGATTGACGGCGTGGGCGACCCAAACACGAGTGCCGCATACGCCGCCGCTGTTGCCACGCTGTATGCACTTTCGTATGCCATAAAAATGGGCAATAAAGCCATTTTGGAGTATGTCGTGCCGCCGTTGGAGGGTTTTTGGACGATTGAGGACGATACGTTCAAAGGCGGCGGAAGTCCCATTTTGGACAAAAGCAAATTCGCTTGGACGATGCTTATACGCCAGCCTGATTTTGTTTCGGAAACAATTTTCGACAATGCTAAGGAAGTTGTCGTGCGAAAGAACCCGAGTCTTGTTGCTGAACTTAAAAATGTCCGTTTAATCAGTTTTGTTGAGGGTTTGTGCGTGCAAATTATGCACATTGGTGCATACGATGATGAGCCAGCTAGTATTGCTAAATTGGATAATTATGCCGTTGAAAATGGTTATATAATTGATATTAGCAATACTCGCCGCCACCATGAAATTTATCTTTCTGATCCTCGTAAGATTGCTTCTGAGAAGTTGAAGACGGTGATTCGGCATCCGATAAAATTGTAGTGAATGCAAGACAATCGCACATTGTGGGTAATCAGCGGCATGGGAATTGAGTAAGCAACCCTGCCATTGCGAAAATCTCAAAATTTTATTTAACCGTGAATTGAACGAGATTCTAATTTTTGTTAATTCATTATGAACCTTGGTACGCTACTAAGGTCAGGCGATTTTGGGAAATTTTTCATAATTTCCTCCTTTCAAAATTGCAATCTTCCCAAATTAACCACTCCCTGTTGCCGATAAACCCAACAACACAATATCCAAAATATCAGCGACAAAATCCTGTTTTTCTTCCTCGCCGGCTGTGCCATACAATTCGTATAACTCGTGCAATGTTTCATAGGCAAGTTGCTGACTTCCGCCGTTTTCCTTATATTCTACCAGTTTTTCCCAACATTCGTGAACCACCGTGCCGTCCAGAGATTTACTCTTATTTACTATGATTTTTATACTTTTTAGCAGATTTTCTTCGTTTTTCATGGTATACTCCTTTCCAGTTGGCGATATTTCAAAACTCGAAATTTGTAATTTCGCCATCCGTTCGTCCGCAAAAGCAGGAACGGCAACCGCCACCAAAACAACCGCCAATCCCCCAACAATCGCATAAACAAGCAATTTTCGTGATTTTTTACCTCGCCAATTTTCAAAACCGCTCCGCCGCAAATATTCGTCCAACACCTCCAACAGCACAAAAATGGGAATCACAAACACCCAAATATGCTCCCAAGCACCAAACGCCAGCATTACAGCCAAATATCCAACTATCACAGCCGCAACCGCAAGCCAATTTGTCAACGGATATAAAATTTTTGCGTGCGGCGATTGCTTGGCTTTCTCAATAATTTTCGGAAAAATCAGCACCGCAAATCCCGCCAAAACAAACAAAATCGACCAACTACCAACCGCAAAATTTTCCCACTTGCCAGCGTCCGAACCTTGCAAAAGCAACGCCAAAAAAACGTCAAAAATCGCAAAATTGACAGCACCAAGAGCAATCAGTCCAAAAGCGAATTTTCGGCGTAATTTGGGGTTTTCGGACGATGTTGGCAAATCGGCACGGTTCGGCGGCGGCTCGGCTGTAGCGATTGCGGCGGCGGTTTTCGGCTTGTACAGCAACTCGGCGTGGCTTGCGTTTGGCTCTATTGTGGGATTCTGCACGACTTGCGAGACCTCATTTTTCAGCAAAAAATCGGCCGTTACGCCGAAAATTTCGCTTAATTGCGTTATTGTGGCGGTGTCTGGCGTTGCCTCGTTCCGCTCCCACCTGGAAATGGCTTGCCGAGATATGAACAATTCTCGTGCCAAATCTTTTTGCGACATCTGCACCTGTTTCCTAATTTTTCTGATTTTTTCGCCTGTTGTCATGGATATTTCTCCTTTGCAAATTTATGATGTTTACATTATAGCAGCAAAATTTTAAAAAGTCAAGCAAAAAATCAAAATTTTCCCTCACTCCAAAAACAACGGCAAAACCGCATTCCGATTCGCATTGCTCCAAATCGCCGTTACAAAAACTTTTGGACATCTCGCTGGCAACGGAAAACAGAAATATTTTCCGCTCGCAAAAATATTCATTGCGGAACTCAAAAGCCCAATTCCTCGCCTTTGATTTATCGCAAATAACAGCGTTTCAAGGTTCGGAACGGTTTCAATTTTTATATCGGTTATTTCCAAAATATCGCAAATTGTGGATAAAACTTGCTTTCTTCCTAAAATCTCGTCCTCGTGAATCGAC
>WRKK01000069.1 GCA_009782245.1 Defluviitaleaceae bacterium
GGGGCGCCCGCCTGCCGGCGGGCAGGCTGCCCCACACCCCGCAAGGGCGCTGCCCCTTGACCCCGCAAGGAGCGCGCCCCTCCCGCCTGCCGGCGGGCAGGTGACCCGCTCATTTTTGAATGGGTATATTTTGAGTAAATTTTAATTTTCTTGCCGTTGACAATTCACAGGCATTCCTTTTGGGATTGCGATATATTCGCCCGTGTCAACCTTAAATTTTACGGGGTTGCTTACTGTTGATGTAATTTCGTAACTGCCTTTATTATACGCTATTGTCAGCGTTCCGTCCAATATTGGCACGTTGGATATTTGTACCTTTTGCCCATTTTTCCACGCACTCGGCAACTGTGGGTCTATCGTTATTTCCAGCCCATTTTTCGTGTAGTTTGGATTAATGCCCCAAAAATATTTTGTTATAACCATTGCAATGTAAACCGTCCAGGCCTGTACAAAACAGCCGTAATCGGGGGACATTTCCGCTATGCAGCCAGGGGAAATTTTATCCAGGGTGCTAAAGGTTTTGTCAATTAAATCTAGTGCGACATCGCAGTAGCCGTATTTTGCCTGTGCCGCCGCCATTACCGCCGTGTTTATTGTCATCATGTGTTTTGGGCTTTTGGTTTTATTGGGATTAGCGGCGTTTTCGGGTTTGCCGCTTAGGTACATTCCCCATTCGCCGATAAATTGCGGCGTGTTTAGGTTTTTTAGTGCGATGTGGGCTTTTTCCTCGTCGGATATGCCCATCTCCATTGGAGTGTTTATTACCCAGTTGTAATCCAGGCAGGGCTTGCCTTTGGTTAGCGAATCGCAAAATAAGCCCTTTTCGCTGTGCCATAAAATATTGTTTATATTGGATTTTAGTTTGTCGCTTAGACTGGCAAAATGGGGGATTTTCTCCGTTTGCTGTTGCAAAAGTTGGCACATTTGCGTAAAGTTTTCGTATGCGACCGCCGTGTAAACCGCTGTATCAATCAATTTGGAGTTAAGCCCGTCAATTTCGATTATGCCGTACCCGCTAGGAAAGCCCTCTTCGCCCGTGTCCTGCTGTTGTAGCCAATCTACCGATTTTGCAATGTACGGAAAAGCCTGTTTTATGAAGTCAATATCGCCCGTCCATTCAAAATAAAGCCAGCTTGCCACTACAAAATGGGCGGTTTCTTGGGTGTTGCCGTGGTTGGCACAATCGCCGTGCGTGGTAATTTCGTGGACAATAGCGCCGTTGCCGTTGTGTTGCTTAGAATACGCCAAAATCAGCAATAAAGTGTCCCGTGCTAAGGCAAGTTCGCCAATCGCCAGCAACCCTTGCACAGCGTAACAGCTATCGCAACCGAACCACCAAATATATTCGGGGATTCCCGCCGCCAGCCCGCGCCCAAATTTACCCGCATCTACGATAAGCCAGTCGTTGTTGATTTTTAGCCAGTTGTAAGCATTTTCAAAATCGGCGTTGCCAACGGATAAATGGCTTGTGTTAAAAATGCGGTCGTAGCGGGCAATTTTAGCGGATTTATAATTTTGCATGGCGGTAACGCTTACTAATTGGCTGTATTGTTGCTCGCAATCCGTCAACGATTCCGCCGAACCTGCCACAAAAAAAGTTAGCGTGTACTCTTCGTTGGCTTGCAGGGTTATTTTATGGTAAAAACTTACGCTAAGCCCGTCGCCGTGCGTTATTTCTGGGCCAAAATGGTCGCCGACAGCGATTTTTTCGGGCTTTTCGCTTGCTCCTATTTTAACGTACCATTCTTGGCAATCGGCTTTTATTGTGATGTTTTCTTTATCAAGTAGCCCAACGGCGGCATCTTTGCCGTTTTTTTGCACCTTGGCAAACCACACAGGTCGCAAATCTGTACGGGCTAAAAATTCCAAAGTGCCGCAACATGGCGTATTTTTGCGATTTTTCAGCGTATAGGATATATAAATTCCAGTTGTTTCCTCTGGGCAAAATTGTTTTTGTGTAATTTCCAGTTGGCTATGCCCCAAGTTTGTGTTATAGCGGAACGTGCTGCACCACGGCGAAACCTCGTATTCATCGGCAATTAGCCATACATTCACGTTTTCGGCGGTGTGTTCGTGCCATCTTGCCCAAAATCCGTCCAATAATTTTATGGGGTGCAACCAAAGTCCGCCCATTTCCTTTTCGTCATGGTGTCCAAAATCGGGAAAACGGGCATTAATTGCGCCAATCAGCTTAATTCGCTCGCTGGCGGTTACGTACTTCGGAAAAGTAGCCTTTGTGGCTTTTTTTAAGCTGCTAATATTTTTTGTACCTTGCAAAATATCCAATTATGTCAACCTTTCTTTGGGGTACTTAATCAAATTCAAAACCGTGGGCGCTGCCCACACCCGCAAGGGCGCTGCCCTTGACCCGCAAGGAGCGCGTCCCTTGACCCGCTAATTTTTTTATGTTTTTTAGTGCTAAGTTAATGACAGCAGGATAAAATCCGCCGATTTTTTTGCTATATTAGTTTTTAGGAGCATATTTGCATTATAACACACCTGTTGACGACTTTCAAAAAAATTAGCCATTAAAATTTAGCCGTTTAATAAACAGCCGTTTTGTAAGGCTATGAACGGCGTAACGCAGGGTTAAAAAGGCGGCGGCGATGCTATTATAGCCCACATAGCGGTAGGCGTTGTAGGTCATAATTCCAGATGCCACACGGCTATCCGATTTTGAGCCTTTAACCATGCGATAAATTAGCAAAGGTTCGTCTAAGCCGTGGGCGTATTTTTCGGTGCGTAATATTTTAAGCCACACGGCGTAATCTTCGTGCAAGTTGCCTATAGGAAAGGGTAGCATTAAACTTTTTTGCACCATAACAGACGAACAAGACATTAAGTTACGTTTTAGCAGTTCTTTGTAGGTTAGGGTGTTTTTTGCGTGTAGAATGTAGTTATAGGGCTGGTTGGTTTCGGTTATGTAGCTAGTTGCGGTGTAGCATATTTTTGCGTTAGTTTTGGCGATAAATTCAACTTGCCGCTGTAATTTTTGGCTATGCCACAAATCATCGCTATCCAAAAAAGCCAGCCAATCGCCCGTTGCACACGAAACCGCCAAGTTCCGAGCCGCCGCCGCACCTTGATTAACCGCCGATTTTATTACCTTTATCCGCAAATCCGCTGGTATTGCCGCTATTGTGCCATCGGTAGAATTATCGTCCACAATAATCAATTCCCAATCGCCAAAACTTTGCCCCAACACCGAATCAACCGCCTGTACTATGGTTTTTTCTGCGTTATAAGCTGGCATTATTATACTAATTTTCATGTGAAAACCACCTTGTTAAAAAAATCAAAACCGTGGGGTGTTTGCCTGTTGAACCTGCCCACCAGGCAGGTGGGCGGGCAGGGGACGGACGGGCGACCGAGGACGGTCGCCCCTACGGTCGGCGTTTTTGTAGG
>WRKK01000070.1 GCA_009782245.1 Defluviitaleaceae bacterium
CCCCCCCCCCCCGGAGATTTTTGCGACGAGATATTTGGATAGTTTGGGGGGTTATTTGGTCGGCGACGGTCGTTAAATGAGAAGAACAACGACACTAATATTATCGAACGTGTTAAAAAGCCGAACGGATTTGAAGACGATATTGGAAGAGAATGAAAAGGCGATAAATTCGCCGTCCTTGCGGGATCATTTGGAGGAGTTGCTAGAAACAACGAAATTGCAACGAAAAGACGTAATAAAGGCGGCACAAATAGACACAAGCTACGGGCATCAGATATTTAACGGCACACGCACCAACCCAGGCAGAGAGCAAGTTTTGGCACTAGCGTTTGGTTTTGAGTTAGACAGAAAAAATGCCGACAGGCTACTACGAGCGGCTGGCGTTGGTGCGTTGAACCCAAAAAACAAACGAGATGCGGTTGTTATATACTCGTTGGAGAATAAAATCGGCGTTGCGGGAGTTAATGCGGCGTTGTTTTCGCTGGATATGGGCGGATTGGTGGGCGAGTAGAGAAGTTGGGTTTGCGGAATGTTGCGGACGGTAATTAAAGATTTTGCGGATATTTTTGGTAGTTTTGACAGTTTGAAAGGTTGGTTTTATGAAAATAGCGTTATTTTTGGCGGTTTGTTCGATGTTTGTTTTTGGATTTCTGATGTTTACGTTTCTTCCTGCTATAATATTGTTTTTCGTGCCGTCAGACGACTTCGCTTTTCAGTTTCATTCGCCTACTTATGCGGGGTTAATTTTGTTGTGCGGAATTGTTGTTTTTTCCACCAGGCTAATACTCGAACATATAAACGATGTGCATAATCGGCTGTTGAAAGAAATCCGCAAGCAAGCAGAAAATAGTGCTGAAAATAGTAACGAATAGATTTGCTGATATTTATGCGAAAACAGGCGAAATTTTGATGACCTAAAAATCCCCAAAATTATCCGCCAAATTGCATAAACACCTCTTCGTCTTGACTTTTGCCAGTAAGATAAAATCCCGCTTTTTCATAAAATTTAACAGCCGCTTTATTTTCAGGATACATCAGCAAAAAAATCTCCTCAAAGTTGGAATTTTTGGCATATTGCAAAATTTCCGCCAACGCCGCCGATCCGTAGCCTTTGCCCTGATATTTTTCGTCAATCAAAAATTGCCATATCTCGCAAGATGTGGCGGTTTCGCAATGCAGCAACACAAAACCGACCATTGTATCGCCGTGATAAATGCAAAACGGGCGGCTGGCATCGTAATTATACCAAGCAAGTGCCAACGAAACCGCCGTGCTGTCCACAAAATTTTCCTGCTCCGTGCTAACGGCTAAATCTAGGCATTCTGTTAGCATTTCGTCGGTGGTTATTTTTTTTAGGGTTATCATTTTGGTCTCCTTTGAGATGTTTTATAGTTGGGAAGTTTGTTAAGCAAAGCAAAATTTAGCACATAATTTTTAGTAGCAGAGATTTTAGGTTGTTCATTGGTTTGCAATCAAAGTTAAAAGCACCATCTCGAGCCGCCTCGCCAACTTTTGCCCCTATGTAGCTATTATTTTGAAATTCGTCAACGGCGTTTTCGTCTGTAATGGCAAAATATGCGTGCAGTTTGCTTTTGTGCATATGTCCAAAATTGCGACCGATTGTTTGCAAATCATTGACAAATGTTTCAACCTTTTTCAACACGTTTTCAACGTCTACTTCCGCAAGAATATCAACAAGCATATCTTCCAGAGTGCCATTTTTTGGATTTCCCGACAATGTGGGGAAGAGCGTAAACGCAACCTTGATATTTTGGGAAGAATTGGGCTTTACTCCCTCAGCTACATTGTGCGGCTTTTGTGGTACAGGGAAATTCGCCGTTTTCAACGCCGATTGGATTGATTGTATTGCGGCGTTGTAGTCTCTTTCGGCATCTCGTATGATTAAAAGGGATTTTAACCTTTCATAGCCTGGGTAATTGGGCAAATCCTCTTGCAAACGTGCTGGAAGTTCCTCATTGCCGCCAAAATCGATAACTTGAAAATCCTCAAATATATCTTCTTCGGCTTTCAAGTAAACAAGATACCAAATAACAAACATTTTGGCATCAATTCCCTCGCAAAAAATTACATTAGGCTTTTTGATTCTTTGGTTATCGTTCTCTTTATTTTGTTGTAATTTTTTCATTTACCTAACCTCCCAACCAGTATTTATCGAACGCTCCAACGAGCCGAAAGTGTAGCGTTTCGGCTTGATTGTGCCTTCTTCTCTGTCCAACCGTGTGAATGCAAAATAATCCTGTAAATTGCTATCTTGTACGCCCTCGGCGGCTCCTTCGATACACTCATAACTGTGAGTTGTCGCTATTACTTGACAATTATTTTTTATCGCCAATTTTGCCACTATTTCCCACAATTTAGGAAACAACGAATAATGCAACCCATTTTCCACCTCGTCAATTAGCAAAATGCACCCTGAATTTACCAACAAAGTTAATGCAATATGCAAAACTTTGCGTATTCCGTCGCCCATTATGCTAATCGGCAATTTTTGGTTTTGCTTGGTTACATACAGTTGCGGACGGCTGTCGATTACCATTGTTGTAATATCTGTTATGTCGTCTCCAAAAATTTTTAGTATGTCGATTATTTTTTGCTTTTCGTTAATTAAATCTAACTTGCCAAAATCTTCGACAACTTCCTCGTCTGTTAGTACAATTTTTGAACTTAAATATTGCATATGTTCCAAATTTTTGCGGACTGGTTTATCTAAGGAGTCAAAAAAAATGCTTGAATTTTCCGCTATAAGATAGCCACCATGAAATACATAATCCTCTTTTTCAAAAGTGCAAGCTAACGCATAATTTCTTGCTAGGTCAAACGAACCTTTTATTATTTGAACATTTCTGTTGTAAAATGTGTAATCCAAATCTTTTTGTAGCTGTAAAAAATTTTTATCATCTGATTTGACTTCTAAAATATTTTCGGTGTTCATGCTGTAAAAAAGCGATTCCCAAGTGTTGCGAGAAGTTAAATTT
The DNA here is from genome assembly GCA_009782245.1 of Defluviitaleaceae bacterium. GTDB lineage: Bacteria > Bacillota > Clostridia > Lachnospirales > WQUN01 > WRKG01. The sequence goes on from WRKK01000070.1 coordinate 2,997, forward strand.
AACTTGGTAATATCTACAAAATTTGATATTTCCTCTCTAAAACTGCGTAACTTCAAAAAAACATTTGGATTTGCGTAATAATGCAACAAAAACAACCCCTCCAAAATAGACGACTTCCCAGTATTATTCTGCCCAGCAATCAGCGTTACAGGTTTCAACTCCATCGAAAAATCCTTAAATCCTCTAAAATTTTTAAGGCTCAACTTATTATACATAGTAAATCCCTCCATTAGGCTAATTTCCAGCAATTTTGCCAAAATCACAAACAAAAATCAAAACCCGAGGGGACTTAAAAAGCCCCCTCGATAAAAACCCTAAGCTATAATACTAACAACCGACCCAGCGCCAACAGTCCTACCACCCTCACGGATAGCAAACCGCAGCGTTTCATTCATTGCAATCGGAGTTAT
>WRKK01000071.1 GCA_009782245.1 Defluviitaleaceae bacterium
CAGTTGTTCTTGGCGATGATTCCGATAATTTTGGTTTATCCGTTTTTGCAGAAGTATTTTACTACTGGGTTGGTGCTTGGTAGTGTTAAGGGGTAGGTTTCCCTTGACTGATATTGAGAAGTTTTGATTGGTATTTTAGCATTGAAAAAATCGGCTTGTTGTTTTGAGCCGATTTTTTTTGGGGATTTATGGTCTATGCAGTATGGGGCAAACGGGCGACCGACCCGCCTGTCGGACGGGCAGGGGACGGTCGCCCCTACAATATGCGTCCCCGTAGGGGCGACCGTTTCGCCAACCAAACATTCGCCAAAAAAATCACAAACTAAACACAAATATCCCCGCAACAATTAGCACCATTCCCAAAATTTGGCGTTTATTCAAGCGTTCTTTCAAAATTACCCAACCTAAAACGGCGACAAAAATATAGGCGGTGGATTCCAAAATGGGGGCAAGCGACAGCGGGATATGCCGCAAAACGTACATACTAAGCAAGGTCGCCAGCCCAAACAAGCTGTATGCGCCTATAACCCAGCGGTTAAGATATTCCGCAATAAAATTTTTGTGTGTCTTTTTGGCGGCGTGTTTTAGCAACATTTGCGAGCAAGTTGCAATAAAAGATGCCGTAACCATCATCAATGCGTATCCCCAAAGCCCGCTCATTTTACCACCACCAAAAGCATACCAAAAATGACCATAGCCGCACCTATCGCCATTTGTAGCGTTATCACTTCTGCAAAAAACACCGCACCCCACAACATTCCTAGCAATACGGTGCAACCCCGCGCGCCGTACGCCGTTGTTAATGGAATCTTTTTTAGCACTTGCTGCCATATAACCGCATAAACGCCCAAAAGCGTGAGTGCCGAAAAATACCGCCACGCCGCATCAACCGACACCAGCGGAAACCTACCCGCCCAACTAGACATTGCCAAACTTAGCGAATACACAACAAAGTTGACATACATCGCAATGTAAATCTTAGCGGTTGCTTTTGTTTCTGCTTGCTCTTTTTCTTGTCTGTTTTCGTCCATTTTCGTTTTCTCCAAGTCTAAAATCCCGTAAATAATATAAAATCACGTCCCAAACCATCGTCATTAACTTAGCACCAAAAAACATTAAAAAATTAGCGGGTCAAGGGGCGCGCTCCTTGCGGGGTGTGGGGCAGCGCCCCACGGTTTTGGGTTTTGCAGTTACCTCACCAAAACAGGATTAAAATTTTCGTGCCAGGGAAGCCCGTATTTGTTGAGTGCCTCCATAAAAGGGTCGGGGTCAAATTCTTCGACGTTGAAAACGCCTGGTTTTCGCCACAAGCCTTGTAGCAATAGCATTGTGCCAATCATTGCGGGAACGCCCGTTGTGTAGGATATTGCTTGCGATTCCACTTCTTTGTAGCAATCTTGGTGGTCGCAGACGTTGTATAAGTAGTAATTTTCGTACCTGCCGTTTTTTGTGCCGCTGAAAATGCAGCCGATGTTGGTTTTGCCCTTTGTGCGTTCCCCCAAAGTTGCGGGGTCTGGCAAAACGGCTTTCAAAAATTGGAGCGGCACAATTTTTTGCCCGTTAAAATCGATTGGCTCGATGGCGGTCATTCCCACGTTTTGTAGGCATTGCAGGTGCGTTAAATAACTTTGCCCAAAGGTCATAAAAAAGCGGATTCGCTCAATGCCTGGAATATTTTTGGCAAGCGATTCCAATTCCTCGTGATACAGCAAGTACATATCTTTTTTGCCGATTTGTACAAAATTGTATTCCCGTTTAATTTCCATTGGTGCGGTTTCTATCCACTTGCCCTCTTGCCAATATCTGCCGTTTGCCGTTACTTCGCGGATATTTATCTCGGGGTTAAAGTTGGTTGCAAACGGGTAGCCGTGGTCGCCGTCGTTTGCGTCCAAAATATCTATGTAGTGAATCTTGTCAAAATGGTGCTTTAATGCGTACGCACTAAAAACGCCCGTAACGCCTGGGTCGAAGCCGCAGCCCAAAATTGCGGTAAGCCCCGCCTGTTCAAACCGCTCACGGTACGCCCATTGCCATTTGTATTCAAATTTGGCGGTGTCCAAAGGCTCGTAGTTGGCGGTATCTAGGTAATGTTTGCCCGTTGCTAAACAAGCGTCCATTATTGTTAAATCTTGATACGGCAACGCCAAATTTACCACTATTTCTGGGTTAAACTGCTGGATAAGTGCGACCAGTTCGGAAACGTTGTCGGCGTTTACTTGTGCCGTGGAAATCTTCGTTTTTGTGGGTTTTTTGCCGTTTTTGGGGTTTTCTAGTTTGTTTTTTAGGGCATCGCATTTCGCCTTTGTGCGGCTGGCTATCATAATCTCGGTAAAAACCTCGCTGTTTTGGCAACATTTTTGTATGGCAACGCTTGCAACGCCGCCGCAGCCTATAATTAATATTTTCATTTTTTCCCTCCGTTATGCAATAATCAATAATAATTCTCTGATAATTTTGCAAGCCGCCGCCGTGGATATTCCGCTGGGGTCGTATGGCGGCGACAATTCACATACATCACAACCTATTATATCAAAATTTTTCAAGTTTAGCACAAATTTATGCAAATCGGCAAAAGTTACGCCGCCTGGCTCTGGCGTGCCTGTTCCTGGGAAGACGGACGGGTCTAAAACGTCTAAATCTAGCGAAAGATATATCGGATTATTTTTTATTTGCCGAAAATTTTTGGCGGATTTAGCGGCTTTTTGGGATTTAGCGGTTTTTTTGAACTTATTCAGCTGCCCAAAATCGTCCAAAAAATATTTGTGCATATTGGTATTTTTTTCGGCAAAATCAAACTCGGTGCGGTCGCCAGAGCGTATTCCAAATTGGTGGATTTTTGGCGATTTATTTTGGGTGGATTTTTTGAATATTTCGGGCTGGCTGGTTTGGTTATCCAACACTTCCCAACAGCGGCGCATTACAGTCGCATGGGACAATTTTTCGCCGAGATATTCGTCTCGCAAATCGGCGTGGGCATCTAGGTGGATAATTTGCAGATTGGGATATTTTTTCACAGCGGCACGAACCGCGCCCAAAGTGCATAAATGCTCGCCGCCAATCATAAACGGGATTTTTCCGTCCTGCAAAATTTCCGCAGTCTGCCGCTCTATCAAATCGAGAATTTTCGTTGGGTTGCCAAAGGGCAATTCAATATCGCCCAAATCTATCGCACAAATATCGCCCAAATCCCTATCTTGGTAAGGGCTATAACTTTCCACGCCAAAAGAATCCGCCCTAATTGCCGCACCCGCAAACCTAGCACCTGGCCTAAACGAAGTAGTCCCATCAAACGGTGCACCAAACATCACAACCTTAGCCTGCAAATAATCACATTCACAGCCCATAAAAACATTTTTCTGTGATTGCATTTTTCCCTCCTGAAAACATTAAAACCGTGGGCTCTGCCCACACCCGCAAGG
>WRKK01000072.1 GCA_009782245.1 Defluviitaleaceae bacterium
GTTCTTGGCTGATAATGGAATCAATTTTAGAAATCCATTCTTGATATTTAGCGTCATCTTCCGCCATTTCTGCCAATGTTTGACGACTTAATATAAAAGGGCTATTGACATCTCGCATATTGCCGAAAAATCCAGTTACAAACATTGTGCCGTCTTCGCCCTCAAAATTTCGCCCTAAATCAAACAATAATTCCGAGCCAATCGCCGAAAGTTGCGAACGCAAACGATTGACAATTTCCTGCTCTCTGTAGGTTAAATCTGGCACATTTTGGGCGGCGTACATTTGCGGACGTTGCCGAAACGAGTTATTTTGTGCGTAACCTACTTTTACCATATTAAGCCCTATCATTGCGAACCTCCCAAAGTGGAAACATTGCGAGAGTTCCGCAAACGTTCCTCCCAGCTGCTTGCGTAAGTTAAATATCTGTGAGTGGGATGAGTTGGATTTCTAGCGTGATGATTGATAATTGAATTTATATATTCGTCCATTCGCATTCGTGCGAAATGGTTTCGAGAGTTGTTTTCTACTATGCCTGCAACTTGATTACCCTCGGCATCGTATGTCCAATTTACGTCAATTCCAAAACGTGCAAAGAGTTCTTCAAAGCTAAATAATATTGGTGCTGTTTGTTGTTCGAGATGTGCCATAAGTTGCTCATCGTTCCACCATTTGCCTTCTGGCAGTTGCAGTGCCTTTGAGAGCCAATCTCGTTGAAATTCTTCGTTGGTCATTTTGTCGTGCGGGCCATTTGGCGTATCTTTATCGAATATTTCCATTATGGACATATCGTTTAAGTTTTCTGTTAAGTTGTCGGCAAAGTTTGCCTGTCCGCTTGTCGGACGGCTTGCGGTTGGCTGCATAGATAGTGGATTAAAGTGATTTGTTACTATCATTGCAAAAACTCCTTTCGCCCTTGTAATTGTAGGGCTGGCTTTTTCAGCCTAAATTTAGCTAAACCGTTGGGGCAATTTTCAACCTCAACTATTTTTGCTTACAATAAATATTTCGGTTATTTTTGGGAAAATATTATAGTGGTTATTAAAAAAATTTTGAAAATTTGGTTGTTGCATGGTAAAAGCCCCTTTTTTGGGGCTTTGTTCTTCTGTTGGTGGATTTTCGGCTTTTTCAGTATGTAACATAAAATTCAAATATATCGTTCCATAAAAACATCATTTTCTTTTGATTTTTCATAATCGAATGGATTAAATTGCATAATATTTTCATTTAGGATACAAAAATTCAAATATTTGTAATCCAAACTGCCACCAATCGCTAATATTTCTTTTATTAACGCAGGGGATAATTGCTTGCTCCAACAAGCTACCGAAACCTGTTCGGTTGATTCAAACGTGCTAAACGCACCTATGTTTATATATGATTCGTCAATCCTAAAGGACGATACGGTTCTATCATCATATTTATGCTGAGCATTGTAAACTTTCCATATATACGCCGATGCTTGTTGATATAGCCCTATCACAAAAGGCAAACATTTAACGACGGTAAACGGCACTTTATCTATACAAACAGCATTTTTTGTAGATTCTGCCGTTGTTTTTAACTTCAATATGTTGTTGCTGTCTTTAGTTTGGATAAAACCATTTTTTTGATAGAAAAATATTGAGCCGCTGGTTATATCTGGCATGGTTCTTAAAAAAGCACAGCCGTTATCCTTTGCATATACTGCACCCGATTCAATCAATTTTGTACCTATACCGTGCTTTTGATAAGCCTCATGTATTTGCAACATTTCAAGATAGAGAAAACGGTGCTTGGGTTCATCGGATATAACCCATTCTGCGTGTCCTACAATTTTATTATTGCATATTGCCACTTGGATAAAAAAACCGTTTTCTAAAGCTGTTTGTGTTGATTCAAAACAGACTTCGTCTGAACCCCAATGGTCATCGCTACCATGTGTTTCTCGTATGCCTTTTATATCTTTATGTAAATCAATATTTCTTATTTTTATATCCATGAATTTTTATGCTCCTATTGGTTAAAAGTTGGTATTAGGTTTTTCTTTTTTTGGGATTTTGGGATTTTGGGATTGCTCGGCGAGGTTGGCTGTTTCGGTAAGTTCGGCAAGTTCAGCGAGTTCAGCTTGTTCAGCGAGTTCAGCTTTTTCGGCAATTTCCGCTTGCTCGGCGGATTTTTGTTCCCGTTCAACAAGCAATGGCGGAATTTGTTTAGTCGCCATATTCCAAGTTACATACAAGCTAACATTATGATAGCCATGAGCCGCCCTGTTTCTAAAGCGAATTATGTCTTTCCAAGGTATACTGACGATTTCATTTTTATCGGTTTCGGAAAACGTTTTCATTAACTCGCCTAAATTAAGCAATGCGTAGATAACTGCTCTGTTTAGCCCTTCGTCTTTGTCAAACTGCTTAAAGGTTTTCGCTTGCGTAAGCTGAATGATAATTTTGCAATCCCTAATCATATGAGCAAGAAAACCCCAACCCTTAACGTACATAAAACCACCGCAACTCTTTTTTTATGTTTGACATAAGTCTGTCGTTAGGCTCTGCACGGTTTATTGTGTGCGATGTGAGAATGTCAACCTTAACACCGAAAGTTTCTTCTAGTTCGTCATAAAGGTCAAAAAATTCTTCGATTATGCCCTCGTCAAAGTCAACTACTAAGTCAATATCGGAAGTGGGCGTTTGCTCGTTTCTTGCATAACTGCCGAATATGGCAGCTTTTTCTACTGGGTAGTTTGGTAATATTTCTGTTATTTGTTTTATTAAGGTTTCTGTTTGCATTGGTGTACCTCCCGTTTAGTGGTGGAATGGGCTTTTGCCCTGTTTATTTTATTATATAATGGGCTTGTGGGATTGTCAAGAAGTTGGGAGTAAAAATTTTTTATTGATTGAAACATTAGAAAAACCACGGCAAATTTTCGCCGTGGTTTTTGTTGATATTATTCAAAATCAAAACGTCCGCCAAACACAAGCCGTGCTGTGTTATAAAGCGTTTCTTCTTCAAACATTGCATTTCTGCCATATTCGGCAAGCAAACGTTCGCCCTCTGCATTAACCAGTTCTCGCTCTTCGTCCGTAAACTGGTCATTAAACATATCAAAATCAGAATGTTCATGTGCAGCGTAGTTTACAAACATTCTAAAATGAGCAAATAATTGACCCTCGTTCATTTCGTCAATAGTTGGCGAAAGTTCTATAAACGGAGTTACAAAATCAAAGGTAGGTGCTAAAAGCGAGCCTTGTTTGAGGGCTTCGCTTAAGACATCTAACGCATCTTGCAAATCCTGTTCGGTAATAGTAATTATAATGCCATTTGGAAAACCGAGCGAACTTGCAGATACCTCTATATTTGTTACTGGAATAATACCCTCTTGCAAATCGTGTAGATCTGTTATTGGAATAATATCGTATTGCAAGGCAAGTATGTTTTTTATTTCCT
>WRKK01000073.1 GCA_009782245.1 Defluviitaleaceae bacterium
ATTCCGTTGTTGTAAACCCTAGTTCTTCTGCAAATTGTTGTAATTCGCTGGTTGTTTCTTGTTCTAATTCAATGCTTAATGTTGTCATAAAAATTTCCCCTTTCGTGTGGTAAGTTTACCCATATAGTTGGCTATGCGTGCCAACCGCAACAAATACAATGGTTTCGCCTATTACTTCAAAATGCGCCCGCAAATCGCCGCCTGCACTAATGAAATCATAACCAAGCCACTCGCCGTCCAACGAGTGGCGGCGTAAATGCGGCGTTGAGTTTCCTGTTTCTAAATCTTGCCTAAATTGTGCTATAGCCGCTCTTACAAGCATTTTTTTGTTTTTTTGTAGGTTGCTAAATTGCTTTTTGAAAGTTTTGTTATATTCTATTGTCATGGGCTTTCCTCTATCATTCTGTCAAGTTCTGCAAGTGCTTCATCCCAACTCATTGCTACCAATTCGCCCTTTTCATGTGCTTCATGGGCTTCTTTTATCCATTCCATTAACTGCGGCGTTGGCGTAAGTTCTTCATGTAAATCAAGTTCGTTTTGCAAGCCTTGTTGTAAAAATCTGTTAATAACTTCTGCAAGGCTGATTCCTAGCCTTTCGGCGGCTGTTCGCAGGTCTTGTGCTAAATTTTGCTCTAATTCAATGCTTAATGTTGTCATAAAAATTTCCCCTTTCGTGTTGGTAAAATTTACCCATATAGCTGGCTATGTGTGCCAACCGCCACAAATATAATATCTTCGCCTACTACTTCGAAATGTGCTCGCAAATCGCCACCTGCACTTATCGAATCATAACCAAGCCACTCGCCTGTTAATGAATGGCGGCGTAAACTAGGTGTCGAAATACCTGTTTCTAAATCTTTTGTAAATTGTACTATAGCTGCTCTTACAAGAATTTTTTTGTTTTTTTCAAGTTGGCAAACTGCTTGTTAAAGTTTTTGTTATATCTTATTGTCATGGGCTTTCCTCTATCATTCTGTCAAGATGTGCAATAGCCTCTTCAAAATTCATTGCTACCATTTCCCCTGATTCATACTCTTCACGTGCCTCTTTTATCCATTCCATTAATTGCGGCGTTGGTGTAAGTTCTTCACGGGCTGCAAAATCTCGTTTGCGTAACGTTTGCTTTATCAGCTTGCCCAAAAATTCCGTTGTTGTAAATCCTAATTCTTCCGCAAATTGTTGTAATTCGCTGGTTGTTTCTTGCTCTAGTTCAATGCTTAATGTTGTCATAAAAATTTCCCCTTTCGTTTGGTAAGTTTTATCCATACAGTTGGCTGTGCGAACCGACTTCTACAAATACAATGTCGTTGCCTTTCTGCTTGTAATGTAGCCGTAAATCGCCACCTGCACTAATAGATGAGTAGCCTATCCATTCGCCGTCTAAATCATGGCGACGTAAATATGGCGTTGATACGCCAGTTTCTAAGTCGTTTTTGAACGTTGCAATAGCAACACGTGCCGCAATTTTATTGTTTTTTTGCAGATTGTTAAATTTTTTGGTAAAATTTTTGTTGTACGATACTCTCATACGCTGTCCTCAATCATTTTGTCGAGATGCGCTAATGCCTCGTCCCATTCCATGAAAACTAATTCGCCGTTTGCCTCTTCTTCCTCCGCTCGCCGCATAACTTCTATTAAATACGGCGTTGGAGTAAGTTTTTCCTGTAAATCAAGTTCGTTTTGCAAGCCTTGTTGTAAAAATCTGTTAATAACTTCTGAAAGGCTGATTCCTAATTTTTCGGCGGCTGTTCGTAAATCCTTTGCTAAATCTTGCTCTAGTTCAATGCTTAATGTTGTCATAAAAATTTCCCCTTTCAAATAACCCTATAATACCAAATAAAAATCTTTTTGTCAACAATCCGCCACCAAAATTTCCCATTGCAATCTCCAAAAAAATTAAAAACAATTCATAATATTTTCCAAATATTATTGACATTATAGTGAAATCAGTCTATAATTTAACAAGGTTTAACTATTTATCCGTGTAGAAAGGGGATTGAACATGATTTTGACTAGCCAAACGATAATTAAAACATCTAGCGAATTTTTTGATATGTTTGACGAATTTTGTTTTAAGGCGAAAAACCTTTACAACACCGTGCTTTACAAACTACGACAAGATTATTTTGCAAACAACCTGCCCGTCCGGCAGGCGGGAGCCCGAAATAATTATTACGACATGGACAAACGCCTTAAACAAGAGTCTTCGCTAGATTATGCCCAAATGCCGATGGCAGCATCTGCACAATGGACTGTAAAAAGCGTATTCCAAAATTGGCAATCTTTTTGGAACGCTTTGACTGCCTACAATGATAACCCAAAAAGATTTTCAGGTCGCCCTAAAATGCCGTATTACTTGCACAAAACCAAAGGGCGAGCGGTTATCAATCTGACCAATCAAAGTGTTAAAGTTAAGGCGGGAGTTTTACACTTTCCAAAATCGTTTAAGGGATTCTCCATTCCGCTAAACAACGGAATTAGCACGATAAAACACGTAAGAATAGTCCCAAAAAATCGTCATTTTGTGGTTGAAATAATCTATGAAATAGGAGATGTCCCACTCAAAGAGGATAATTTACGATATTTAGGTATCGATTTAGGTTTGGATAACTTCGCAACCGTTGTATCTAATGAGGGCTCAAGCCCTGTGTTAATCAATGGAAAAGGTCTAAAATCACTAAATAAATACTGGAATAAGCGGATTTCCCATTTGAGAGAAGTAGAAACCGCAATGAATGGCTATGAAATAAGCACAAAAACTGGCAAAGCAACTGTTTCAAACCAAACGAAACAGCAAACTATTTTGACAAACAAACGCAACAATCAAGTAAAAGATTTTTGCCACAAAGCAAGCAAAATGATTGTTGACTTAGCACTAAAACGAGGTTGTAACACAATAATTATCGGCAAAAATGACGGTTGGAAACAAGAAAGCAACATGAGCAAAAAAGTTAATCAATCATTTGTGCAAATCCCGCACGCTGCATTTATCAATATGTTAGAGTATAAATGCCAAAAATACGGCTTAAACTTTGTTAAAACCGAAGAATCGTACACTTCAAAGACATCTTGGTTAGATAACGAATTGCCAATACGCCACGAAAATTATTTAGGAAAACGAATAAACCGAGGGCTTTTTAGGTCGGCACCCTGCCCGTCTGGCAGGCGGGTAGGCAAACTCATAAATGCAGATGTAAATGGGGCATTACAGATAGTAAAAAAAGTATTCCCAAATGCCAAAGGCTATGGGATATGGGCTTGTGGTCAGCCTTTACCAGTAGTTGTCGTTTAGACACCGAGGTATTAAGATTTTTAATGAAAATCAGACCATAATAAACCAGTAAGCAATTCGCAACGTATATATTTTTATAAAATACATGATTATCCTTAGGAGGTACTTTTATGGGAACTTTAGGACTTGACACCGAACGTGGGCTGTTTTTAGGCAT
>WRKK01000074.1 GCA_009782245.1 Defluviitaleaceae bacterium
AAAATATCTAAATCCCATTTTAGATAAAATTAGCAATTTGAAAAAACAAACCGTAAACACCATAACCGAAACCATTGGGACGGCTCTTTTGGAGCAAGCAATCGCCCATAATGACAACGATTTTTTGCAAATTGTTGCAACGCATAAATCGGATTTGGTTCGCAGTTGGGCTACTTTCGCCGTTGGAAAAAACTCGGAATTAAATATTGAAAAAATGTTGCAAAAAATACAGCCGTTTGCAACAGACAGGCATTTTGGAGTTAGAGAAGAGGCTTGGCTCACCGTTAGACCAAAAATTGCACAAAATTTGGAAAAAAGTATAAGAATTTTATCGGAGTGGGCGTTAAGCGAGGACGAAAATATCAGACGTTTCGCCAGCGAATCGACACGACCACGCGGCGTTTGGTGCGAGCATATTAAGGAACTAAAGCAAAATCCAACATTAGCTTTGCCGATTTTAGAGCCGCTGAAGTCGGATAAATCTAAATATGTTCGAGATAGCGTTGGAAATTGGCTAAATGACGCAAGCAAAACGCAGTCCGAATTTGTGATAGAGATTTGCGAGCGTTGGCAAAAAGAAAGCGACAGCAAGGAAACTGCATACATAGTAAAAAAGGCGTTAAGGACGATTAACAAAGTGCAAAAGTAGGCGGTAAATTATTTTTGAAATTGGTTGAGTACATAAAAAACGGTATGATTTTCTAAAAAAACCACACCATTTTTCACCAAACATTTCTACAAAACCCCCAATTTTACCCAACAAACCCATTAAATTTCTTTGTTTTGTATAACCCTAGCACATAACGCCAAAAACACTAAAATCAGAGCCACCGTTATTAAAATATTCCACAGCAAATAATTGCTAAAATACCCAGTTAGCACCTCAAATGGTCGCTCGGCACTTAAAATTGACGGAACAAACCTGCCAACCACAGGAATCTGCCCAAAAATCATTAGCAAAATCCACGCGCCAAACGAAACCAACGCCGATATTGCCGTGCTATTAACCGCCGCACTTGCAAACATTACAAAACTCAAAACAAACGACAAGTACAGCCAAATTAGAGAAACACTTAGCAAAACATTTCCATAATTAAAAGTTTCTTCAAAAAGCAGAAACGTATACAGCTGTACAAGCGTAGCAGCCAAAAACATGATAACAAGCAAGGCAAAAGCCCTAGCCGTAAATTTTGCTATTACAAAAACCGCAGGAGCAAGCCCTTTCATAAACATAGTGTACGCCGTGCCAGAGCGGAGTTCTCGCAAAATTACCCCCATGGATAGTAAGATTATTGCGATTATGCCCATTTGCCCAATATCTCCGAAAAACTGCATATAACTTTGCGTAAAATCAACGGCTGGCAACGGTATTCCCAAACCGTCGTCGCCCAAAGCTAAAACTAAAATATCTGTCATAAAACGGGCGGTTAGTGGGCTTAAAATTGAGAAACCGCCAAAAACACAGGCAATTACAAGCAACCATTTTGTGCGGATTATCTCGGAAAATTCCTTTTTTAAGAAAATCATAAAATTAGACATTTTGCACCTCCTTTGAGATTTTTGAGGTTTTTGAAATTTCTGAAATTTCGGTTAAATCGTAGAAAATACTATCCAAAGTGCTTTCAAATACCGAAAAATTTCTTATCGGCAAGGAAAGTTGGGCAAGGGCGGCTACGATTGTTTGGCTTAATTTGCTAACGTTGTCGCTAACAATTTCTATTGCGGTGGGATCGGCGAGATTTTTAATGTTAAAATCAGCGTTTTTTGCAATAAAATTTTCCTTGTCGGCAACGTCAAAAAAAGCTAATTGTACGGCGTTTTTGGAATATTTTTGCTTTACCTCTGCCGTCCAGCCTTGCTCTAATATTTTGCCCTTGTCCATTATGATGATGTAGTTGCAAATGTTTTCAACGTCCGATAAAATATGGGTTGAAAACATTACCGTTGTGCCTAAATCGTTTATAATGTTGGTAACATCACGGCGGCCAGCGGGGTCTAGTGCCGAAATCGGCTCGTCTAAAAATACGATGTTTGGGCGATTTATTATAGCTTGCGCGATGCCTAATCGCTGTCTCATTCCACGGCTGTAACCCGATATTTTAGTTTTTACGCCCATTAACCCCACTTTTTTCAGCAATTCTTCAACTCGGTTTTTTAGATCGGATACTTTGGCAATTTTTCCGCATAACGTTAAAAATTCAACGGCTGTCATGTAACCGTAAAATTCTGGTACGTCCGCCAAATAGCCCACTAGGCTGTTTGTATCGGCAGTTTTGCCCATTATTGAAAAACTGCCAGAGGTCGGTTTTATCAAGCCAACCAGCATTTTCATTGTGGTGGTTTTGCCAGCCCCGTTTTTCCCCAAAAAACCGCAAACCGCACCCATTGGCACAGCAAGGTTAATCTCCGATACGGCGATTGTGTTTTTGTAGGTTTTTGTTAGATTTTGCGTTTCTGCTGCAATATTCATGGTATTCTCCTTTATTTTTATTATGGCGACAAAGCCAAGTGCTAAAAAAGGCTGTACAAAGGCAAAATTTACTCTGTACAGCCTAATATTTTGTTATCTGGTTGCTATTCCGTATGTCCCGCCAGGTGTGCCAACCCAAGTAAACACGCCATTTGCAAAGGTTGACGGAACTTCTGTTATTTGGCTACCCACTATGCGCGCCACAAATACCGTTTCGGCATCAGTTGGCTGATAATTTATGCCAAACACCATTGAGCTGCTTTGCAACCCTGGTATCGCCGCCCCCGAAAGGGTTCTTACGCCGAAAGTGAATACAGGACGATTGCCCACGGCCTCACGAGCGGCGGGGAACAAGTTGTTTACAGGATTAACTGAAACTCTAACTGGACCCGTTATATTTTCGGATATTTGTCTTAATGTAACAGGGCTAATTTCAACGCTAAAGTTATTTGTTGAAATTTGCAACGCCACGCCAGCCGCAGAAACACGGTTAAACACGGCTCTGTTTAATGATGCGTTAATGCCGTTTGCACCAGCGTTTGTAGGCGATATAACCACAGCCACATTGCTTTCCGTTTGCAAGCTATTGCGAACAGCAGCTATAGCTTGATTTATAGCGTTTTCGGTAACACTTAACGATGCTATGCCAGCAGAATTTACTTGGCTAGGCAACGAAACAGCCGCCGAAGAGCCACCCGCAGTGCCAGCAGAAACATTAACATTCACCTGTGGCGGCGATGTTGGTATAGGAGGCACTAAAGCTGTTGTTGGTGGCGATGGTTGTGGTGGTTGCGGTGCTCCTGGTATAACTATTGGTGGTAATGGTGCTGGTGCAACTGGTAATGGTGCGGGGGTTGGTGCTGGTGGTGGTGTTGGGGGTTGGGTTGTTGGGGGTTGCGTTGTTCCGCCGCCGCCTGTGTCAGGTTGTCCGCCGTCTCCGCCGCCTGTGCCAGGTTGTCCGCCGCCGTCTCCGCCGCCTGTGTCAGGTTGTCCGCCGCCGT
>WRKK01000075.1 GCA_009782245.1 Defluviitaleaceae bacterium
CGGTCGCCCCTACAACAAGCCGCCCGTAGGGGCGACCGTCCTCGGTCGCCCGTTTGCCCCTCCGATTTTTGCCTGTCCGTAGCAGGGCGGGTTAAGTTGATTTACTATAAAACACCCCCAAAACAGTCGCCCTAGTACAACTTATTACCACAACCATTACAAAACATAGTGCTTGCACTACTTTCTGCACCGCAATATTTGCAAATTCTTTTATCGGGCGGTGCGGTTGCTGGGTTTGCTACTTCGGGCGGCGTTTCTGGTAAAAACACTGTTTCAGATGCCGGTGTTGCCGCTGTTGGCGGTGTTGGCGGCATAGGCTGTGCCATTGGTTGCATTGCTGGCGGCATTGTTGGCGGCACTGGCTGTGCTATTGGTTGCATTGGCGGCATTGGCGGCATTGGCGGGGCTGGCGCAAAAGCTGTAGCCGCAACTTGCCCTTTTGTGGGATCTCGGTAATACAAAAACATTAATATTCCGCCAATAATTGCCATAATGGCAAAACCGCCACCAATAAAAAATAATATGTTGGGTGCCTCGTTTGCGGTATCACTGGGGTTTCCAAAGTTTAGTAGCCCCGCTATTATATTGGCAGGTTCGGCATCTTCGGTTGTGCTGGGATTTTGCACGATTTCTGTGTTGTCTGTGTTGTCCGTGTTGCCTGTATTGTCTATGTTTTCGGTATTTTCGGTGGTTTCGGCTACAAAATCGTCCCAGGTTTCTAAATCGTATTCGTGGATAGGTTGATTTTCCGCCGTTTCTGCCGTTTCCGCCGTTTCTAATAGGGGTAAAAAATTCATAAATATTGTGGCAATTTCTGGCGTTGTGGCGGTTGCTTGCGGCTGAAATAGCCCATTAGGACGCACTTCAACTATATCTGCACCAAAAAGCCCGTCAACTGCACTTAATGCCCAATAGGATACGTCCAAATGGTCAGCAAAGCGGTCGGTGCGTAAAACTGGCAAATTTACATTCCGAAAAGCGGCGTAATGGTACAACATTGTCGTCATTTGCTCGCGGGTTAGCGGAGAATTGGGTGCAAAATTGTTGTTGCCTATCCCGATAACTATATCCTGCCGTGCCGCCCATTCAACGGCGGCGAAAAACCAAGCCGACGGCGGCGAATCAAAAAACGTAGGAGCAACCCCCAAATATTGCGATAAATCCACACTTTCCAAATTAGCCAAAACTTGGGCAAACATGGCACGGGTTAAAGCCGCAACAGGCCGCTCTGCCAGCCCAACGGCGAACATAATATCAGGCTCGGGGTTGTGCGAAATAAGGCTAAAGCTCCACTGCCCTTCTAGCGGATTAAGTATCCTAAAGCCCGACTGCCCAAGGCTTTCTACCACCATCTCGGACGTGATAAATTCTACAGGAAAGCCGTAAAAAGCAAGCTGCATATCCTCTGGCGAAATGTCAACCTCGGTTAATATGCCAATATCCTCATTAGAAAAAACTGTGCCCGTGGGATCGGCTAACAAAATAGTGAAGTTTCCCATAGCGTAGTCAAACAATAGCATAAAATCGTTGGCTTGCGGCGTGTAAAAAAACGGCGGCGAGGTTTCGTTTGCGTTTAACGTACCGAACATCATGCCGTCAAAAACGTAGCCCGCCTCGTCTGCCAGCCTTATAAGATTGCGTTCCGCCTCAATGTGCCGTATTCTAAAAATCAGATATTCAATAAAATTTACCATATCCGATGTTGCCTGCACATGATTGTGAAACGAGGTAAAAAACACGCGCCCGTTGCCGTGGTCAAGCGAAAACGCAATCGGACTATCGCCATGCCCAGTTACATTGCCGCGAATATAAACGGTTGCATTTTCGGTTAGCGAGGTAATTACTGCCCAGTTTCCCATATTAAAAGTAATGCTAAGGCTGGTTATGCCCATATGAGATGCCAAGCTGGTATGTACAATTTGGCTTGTTATGGTTTGCGTGCCAGTATTGGTGGCATAAGAAAACTGGCCAGGAAAGGCCTGTGCAATAGTTGCGGCGGCGAGGTCGGAGGCGTAAACTATTCCGCCTTGTTCAACGTAGCTGCGCAAAACGCTGGTATTTACTGCCCCATGGCTGCCGCAGTTTATAAAAATTGCGTGATACTGTGAAAGTGTGGCAAGGTTATTAAATGCACTTTGATTTAGCACATCTATAACGATGGTTGCGTCAATGTTGCGGATTATCTGTGCAACGTCGTCATTGCTGGGCGTGGTTACGCCAACTCGTATAACTGTGCCGCTTGTTGCGTAAACATTTTGCCGCACCGCAACAGACATCAGCAAAGCCAGCAAAATAACGGCTGGCAACAGCGAAAATTTAATTTTCATGGTTTTTACACTCCTTTTTGCGAGATTTTACGGATTAACGGCAATATTTACTGGAAAATTGCGGTGCGAGGTTGTGCCGTCGCCAATTTGCCCAAAAGCGTTTGCACCCCACGCCCACAAAGTGCCGTCATTGGTTATTATTAGGTTGTGGCTGCCGTTTGCGGAAATTTCTGCGGCGTTGTTCATTAAGTTTATGGGATTATGGCGGTTTTCGTGTGTGCCGTCGCCAATTTGCCCAACGTGGTTAAAGCCCCATGTTTGCAGTTGTCCGTTGGTTTGTATTGCTATGGCGTGTCCTGTGCCAGCGGAAACGGCTTGTATGTTGGAGCGAATTTGAACAGGGTTAAAGCGGTTCTCCTCTGTGCCAGCGCCCAGTTGCCCGTACCAATTTGCGCCCCAGCCCCACAAATTTTGTTGCGTATCTATCGCAAAAGAAAAATAATCGCCAGCGGCTATGGCTATTGCATTGTTAAAAATTGGTATAGGGGAATGGCGTTCCGATTGTGTGCCGTCGCCCAGTTGCCCAAACTCGTTCCAGCCCCAAGCCCAAACAAAGCCGTCTTGCGTTATGGCTAACGAATGGGCTAAACCCGCCGTTATTGCGATAACATTGTTCATAATAAGCACGGGCGAATTGCGGTCGCCAGTAGAGCCGTCGCCGACTTGCCCACGAGCGTTTGCACCCCAAGCCCACAAAGTGCCGTCTGTTGTTAGTGCAAGGCTGTGAAAATTTCCTGCGGATATTGCCGCAACGTTATCCATAATGCGGACGGGGCTGTTTCTGCTGATAGTAGAGCCATCGCCCAACTGCCCACGAGCGTTTGCACCCCAAGCCCACAAAGTGCCGTCCGCTGTAATTGCCAAAGTATGCTCCACCCCAGAATCAACCGTCCTAACATTGCTTAAAATACGCAACGGGTTGGCAACGTTTGTGTTAGTGCCGTTGCCCAGCTGCCCGTGCGTGTTATCGCCCCAAGTAAACAAGTCGCCGTTTGCCGCTATAAATGCCGAATGTGCCACTCCAGCCGCTACATTAGAATTTCCGTTGTGTTGCGGCAATAATAGTTGCTGAAAAGATTCTGTTTGTGCGGCGGCGGCGGGTGTTTCTGGTTCGGGTGCGGCGGCTGGTGCGGGTGCGGCGGCGGCGGGTTGTTCTGGTGCG
>WRKK01000076.1 GCA_009782245.1 Defluviitaleaceae bacterium
AAAATGCGGCTCTAGCTCGTTTCTCAAAATTGGGATAACAAACACAGAACTGCCAAATTGACCCCTAGTTAGCGTAAAACTGGTGGAAGTTAGCATACGGTTCAACAGTTGTTGCGTAAAATCCCAGGCAACAACGCCGTCGCCTACCACGGGGAAAATTACCCTGCCAAAAGTATGCGTATTTACGTGTGATTCCGTGTTTATCTGAAGTTTGCCGTTATTGTCCGCAATAGGAATAAAATTGAGAAACTGCTCGTCTGCGGCGGGGAAAAACGGCGTTAAATTCGTAAAACTCATGGGTCGGCGAAAAATTCCCAGAAAAATATTGTCTTCCGCCATTCGGTTCATGTCTGCGACGGTGTCAAAGGCAAAAAAGAGATTTTCGTCCGACGAGAAATTTTGGCGGGTGTTTATGGGAACGGTGTTTTGTATGGCGTTCATAAGGTTGACAAATTCGGCGGTGTTGAATAAAGATGTTGCGTTATCAAAATCGATAAAATCGCTTGCCACGTGGGTTAGTGCCATTGTGTGAAAAAGCAGCGCCTGAATGTTAGAATTATAATGAAAGCTGTCGTAAACTTCGGGGTATTCGCTTTCTAGGCGGTTCAGCAGGTTCATTATCTCGAAAAGCGAAATTTGGCTTTTTTGAGAAAATTCGTTGAGGAACGCATCGGGCAGGTTGGCGTTGATTCCCACAAAATCAAAGCCGAAAGTAAACGGAAAGGTGTACAGCCCGCCCTGGTGCTCCATTGCGGCGAACACGTTCGTGAAGAAGTCGTCTCGGGTAAGGTTTGGGTCTTGGTCGATTAGGTCGTAAATATTCAGCAAAAATCCGTTTTCGGCAAACGAGCGAATGTTCATTGGCGTGCTGTTCAAAAACACAATATCGTAGCCCTCGCCAGCCATTAGCATAACTTGCAAGGTGTCGTTGTGCTGGTATCGCTCAAAGTTTGCCAAAGAGTAGTCGGTAAGTTCTATACGAAAGTTTATTCCCTGCTCGGCAAATTGCTGGCGCATATCCTGCTCTACCGAGCGGATTAAGTTGGTGTAAATATCAGGGGCGAGAATTGTTAGGTTAATGGGATCGGTGTTGGGCGGGGCGTTGTCGGCTGTATCGGGGTCATCGCCGTTGCCGCACGCTGTTATTATGGCGGCGGTTAGCATTAGCATTATTGCTAGTTTTATGTACTTGGTCATAATTTTTTCCTTTCTTGTTGCGTATTTTTTGTTCGTATTTTTGGTTGCGGCGGGGTTTTGTGGGGAAATCCGCCTGTGGTGGTGAAAATTACTATCAAATTGTTGTCAATCGCTATTAGATACAGGGTAGCATATTTTTGGGGGAATGTCAAGGGGGAAATTATTCCCAATTTCCCGCCAGCCACAAGGTGGTGCGCTCTTGTGCTGTTTGTACTAATTCTTCGGCGGAAATTTCTCCTGCCATAAATGCGGGGACAATATCGCCGTCCTGCCAAACCACAAAGGGCGTTCTATCGGCGATAACTACGGGGCGGTTCGCCATTTCTGTAAGCCTTGCCAAGCCACCAGCGGCGGCATCAATTATTTCATCGATATTCTCTAGCACCGTGGCAAAATTTAATTCGTTTAGCGACACAAAATCAGCGTTTGCCCAACGCCACCAAGCATATTGCTCGATAACCCTGTTAAAATGCGGCTCTAGTTCATTTCGTAAAATGGGGATAGCTAAATTATCTTGACCAACAAAAAGTCCCATGTTTATGGGTTCACGTTCAAGCAATAGCATACGTTGCAACATTCGCACGGCAAAATCCAAGGCAACAACGCCGTTGTCCCCCGCAGGAAACACGATATTTGCCCACGTATCAGTTGAAGAAATATCTATCAAAAAGTTCCCGTTATCGTCTGTGATAGGCACAAAATTGAGAAACGTAGCGTTCGCAAGCCCAAATAACGGGATTAAGGCTGTAAAATCTCTACTGCCAAACCCGATACTGCTTGAACCTGAAGCACCTAAAAACATATGCCGCTCTACCACTTGTGCCATGTCGCCTGGTCTTTCAAAATTGAAAAGTATCACAGGTTGGAGAATCTCCTGAAGATTTTCGGGCGGCGAAATTGTGGCTTGCATTAGGTTCGCAAATTCTATAAATTCTGCTCCGTCAAAAAAAGATTGCGAGTTGTTGAAATCAATAAAATTAGGAAATACCCGTTCTAGCATAGTTGTAGCAACATGAAACTCGATAAGATTAGAAGTATACGGAAAACTGGCGTAAATTTCGGGATATTCGTTTTGTATTAGGACTGCCATTTGCATTGCCTGCCGCCAGGAAATACTGCTTTTTTGCGAAAAATTATCCACGATAGAATCTGGCAAATTGGCGTTAATCCCCATAAAATTGAAACCAAAAGTAAGCGGGAGCATATACAGCCCGCCTTGCTGTTCCAACGCAGTAAGCACATTTGTGAAAAAGTCGTTGCGGGTAAGGTTTGGGGATTGGTCGATTAGGTCGTAAATGTTCAGCAACGAGCCGTTATCTATAAACGGGCGGATATTTAACGGAAGAGTGTTCAAAATAACGAGGTCATAGTTGCTACCCGCCGCTAACTCGGTGTGTAAGTTGGTATTGTGATATAGTTGTCCGCCAGTCCACATATCGTAATCTGTGATTGTTACGCTAAAATTTATTCCTTGCTCTGCGAGATAGTCCTGCACATCTCGTTCTATTGCCCATATTAGCGGGGTGTAGTGCTCGGGGGCACGGATTGCTAGGTTGATTGGGTCGGTGTTTAGGATAATGGGACTATCGGGTGGCGGGGCGTTGTCGGCTGTATCGGGTTCATCGCCGTTGCCGCACGCTGTTATTATGGCGGCGGTTAGCATTAGCATGATTGCTAGTTTTATGTACTTGGTCATAATTTTTTCCTTTCTTGTTGCGTATTTTTTGGTTTTGGCGGGGTTTTGTGGGGAAATCCGCCTGTGGTTGTGGGAATTACTATAATATGTTATCAATCGCTATTAGATACAGGGTAGCATATTTTTTGGGGAATGTCAAGGGGGAAAATTTCCTCTTGAAACCCACCCCAAAATATGCTACAATAAACTCTAACCAAAAAAACCGCAACTTTTTGCGGCAATTAACCCAAACAACAATATATTCCAGAAAGGACACCACCATGCTAAAAACAAAAAAACTAGCAACATTGCTAACCCTAGCCACGGCAATTTTAACCCTAGCAGCCTGTGGCAACGATACCAACGACCACCAAGACCCCAACAGCCCCATTACCCTAACAATCCACGCCATGGACACCTATCGGCACATAATACGTGCCGTCGAATCCGATATGCGGGTGCAATTTGCCGAGCAGGGCATAGAATTTAACATAGAGCTTACGGCTTACGACTCGGAACACGTCTCCCAGCAAAACACCATTCTCCAAGTTATGCTAATGGCTGGCGAGGGCTACGATATTGTGTTTTTGAACCACCACCCGCCAAATTTCCGCCCGTTTGCCGA
>WRKK01000077.1 GCA_009782245.1 Defluviitaleaceae bacterium
CGAACCCGCCGAAAACTGCCCAGTTTGCAAGGGCAGCGGCTGGATGGAGCTGCTAGGCTGCGGAATGGTGCATCCGAAAGTCCTGCAAGGCTGCAGCATTGACCCCGCCCAGTATTCGGGCTATGCGTTCGGCATGGGCATTGACAGAATCGTAATGCAACGCTATAATATAACAGACATCCGGCTGCTGTACGAAAACGATATGCAGTTTTTAACGCAATTTTAGAAAGGGAAATTTTATGGATATACCAGTATCATGGCTGAAATCCTTTGTTGGGATAGATGTGCCCGTGCGGCAGTTTATGGACGATATTACTATGACGGGCACGACGGCGGAATCGCTGACGGCGGTTGGGGTGCAGCTTGACAAAATAGTTGTCGGCAAAATGCTAGAAATAACCAAGCACCCAAACGCCGATAAATTGCTTATTACAAAAGTGCAAATAGCCGAAAACCTACCGCCGCTACAAATCGTAACAGGTGCAACCAACCTAAATGTAAACGATTATGTGCCAGTTGCACTAGATGGTGCGGTTTTGGCGGACGGCACAATTATAAAAAAAGGCAACCTGCGCGGCGAACTATCCGACGGTATGCTCTGCTCGATTGAAGAACTGGGCTACACAAAACAGGATTATCCCGAATCGCCAGAAAATGGGATTTATGTTTTTGCAGAGCCGCAACCGCTTGGCGCGGACGTTCGGGAAATTTTGCAACTGGTTGACAATATTGTTGAATTTGAAATTTACTCCAATCGGGCGGACTGCCAGTCGGTTTTGGGCATAGCCCGTGAAATTGCCGCAACTTACGGCAAACCGCTTGCCATGCCGCAAATTCAGCTGAAAGAACAGGCAAGCGGCACAGCGGCGGATTTTGTCAAGGTTGACATAAATAACGAAACGCTATGCCAACGCTACATAGCCCGAGTTGTGAAAAACGTTGTAATCAAGCCATCTCCGCAATGGTTGCGGCGGCGGCTTACGCTTTCTGGTATCCGCCCCATAAATAATGTGGTTGACATAACCAACTACGTCATGCTAGAATACGGGCAACCGCTACACGCCTTTGATATTGACAATATCGCCGACCAGCATATCGTCGTCCGCAACGCAAAAGCTGGCGAAAAGTTTGTTACGCTGGACGGCACAGAGCGGCAACTAGACGAAACCATGCTAGTTATAGCCGATCCCCAAAAAGCGGTTGCTATCGCAGGGGTAATGGGCGGCGAAAATTCCAAGGTAACAGGCACAGCGTCCGCCGTTTTATTTGAATCGGCAAATTTTGATGCCACAAATATTAGGTTGACAAGCCGCAAATTGGGTATGCGTACGGATTCCTCGGCAAAATTTGAAAAGGGGCTAGACCCAAATTTACCGCTAACGGCAATAAACCGAGCAATGGAGCTAATAGAAGAGTTAAATTGCGGCGAAGTTGTGCCAAACATGGTTGACAAATATCCCAATCCAAGAACGCCGCAAACGGTTGCGTACAATTTTGGGAACATAAACCAAAAATTGGGATTAAATTTGTCCGCAAAAAAAATGGAAGAATTGCTGGCTTTATTGGATATATCGGCGGCGGACGGCGTTGCGGTTGTACCAACTTTTCGCCCAGACATCACAAGCGAGGCGGACATAGCCGAAGAAGTAGCCAGAATGTACGGTTACGATAAAATTCCGATAAGCCACGTTGTAGACGGCATAACAGGCGGCGGCAAAACAGCGGAGCAAAAGGCAGAAGACACCATAAAAACATTGCTTGCGGCGTTGGGTTATTCCGAGGCGTTGACAACTTCGTTTGAGGGGCAAAAAATATTTGACAAGCTAAAAATCCCGCAAGACAGCCCACTTCGCAACGCTGTTACCATAAATAATCCGCTGGGCGAAGATTTCAGCATTATGCGTACATCGCCGCTAAATGGCATTTTGCAAAGTTTGGCAACCAATTTTAACCGCCGCAACGATTACGCACGGCTATTTGAGTTGACAAAAGTTTATCTACCAAACGAAACCCCTTCACAACCTGAAAACCAACTGCCCAACGAGCCGATTTATTTAACAATAGCGGCATACGATAAGCGGAAAATGGATTTTTTTGATATTAAAGGCGACCTTGAGGAATTATTCCGAGTTTTGGGCATAAAATCGGCGGGTTTTTCGGCGAATGCGAACGTCCCGCAAATGCACCCAGGTCGCACCGCAGATGTCATTCTATCCGAAACAGTAATTGGCCAGCTAGGCGAATTGCACCCCGATATTGCCGCCGATTACGAGATTGGCACACGGGCGTATATTGCGGTTTTGCAGCTTGCCCCGATAATAGCGGCAATTAACAGAACGCCAAAATACGTACCGTTGCCAAAGTTTCCCGCTATTGTTTGGGATATTTCGTTGCAAGTACAGGAAGATATTGCCGTTGCGGCGTTATCCCAAGCAATAAAGGAGCAAGCGGGCAGTTTGTTAGCTGACATAACGCTGTTTGACGTGTATCAAGGCACGCAACTAGCGGAAAATTTCAAATCGGTATCGTACACGCTAACCTTTAGGGCGGACGACCGAACGCTGACCGCCGACGAGTTAGCCGTGCCAAAAAATGCTATATTACAGCATTTGCAAGCAAATTTTGGCGCAACATTGCGGGATAAATAAATGCCAGCTAATTTCAGCATTCCCGATCTTATTATCAGAATCATCGTTGCTTTTTTGGCGTTGACAATCCACGAATTTGTAAAGGCTCGCTGCACAACGTTATTGGGCGATCCTACGCCAAAAAGGCGCGGTTTTATGACGGGCAAGCCGCTAAAATACGTCGACCCGCTAGGGTTGATTATTGCGGTGTTGTTCGGCTTTGGCTGGGGCAAACCTGTACCCACTTCGCCGCTGTATTATAAAGATCGCTACAAAGGCACAATAATAACCTATGCCATGCCGTCATTATTCAACCTATTTTTGGGGCTTTTGACGGCTGTTTCGCTTAGCTTGCTTAATTTAGTGCCTGTTCAAGTTATAACCGATGCGTCAGTTTCGTATCTAATATCCTCAATGACGCTCAGTTTTATTGCCGATTTTGCATTTGTCAATGTTTGCGTTGCACTATTCAATTTCATTCCCGTACCACCACTAGATGCCGCCAAACTACTACAAATAACCCTATCTGCCAAAGCGGCATACACAATGGCAAAAAACGAAAAACTGTTGCAACTAATGCTAATCCTACTAATATTTTTGGGCGTAATGCAAAGCATTATCCACCCCGTGGCATACATGATTGTTTCGGTTATGTTTTGAAAGGCTAAAACCGTGGAGCGCTGCCCCACACCCCGCAAGGGCGCTGCCCCTTGACCCCGCAAGGAGCGCGCCCCTTGACCCGCTAAGTTTGTTAATATTTTTAACGGTTAAGTGATATTGATACTTTGCGATTGCCTGTTTTGCCTGTGGTTTAGTTGTAGAAATATAGGAACGGGAAAACGGGCGACCGAGGACGGTCGCCCCTACGGGTGGCG
>WRKK01000078.1 GCA_009782245.1 Defluviitaleaceae bacterium
AAGAAGAATATCAACATCGAGCCGAGCAAAATTCCCATTAAAACGGACGGGTTTGTTACGTTCAAATCAAGCTCTCTGCCCTGTTCGGCGAGTGCCGAGCGTCCCAAACTTACGTAGGAAACCAACAACGCCAACGCCGTAAACGCCGTCGAGCCGATTGCAAAGCCCTTGCCTGTCGCCGCTGTCGTGTTGCCCAGCGAATCCAATGCGTCCGTGCGTTCACGAACCTCGTGCGGCAAGCCAGCCATTTCGGCGATTCCGCCAGCGTTGTCCGCAACTGGCCCGAACGCATCGCAAGCCAAGTTAATGCTCAAAGTTGCCAACATTCCAACCGCCGCAATGCCGATTCCGTACAGCCCTGCGTAAAAATATTGAGAATCCACGCCAAGAGCAGGGTTCGCAACCCAAGTGCTGCCGCCGCTCAAAAAGAAACTCGCCATAGCGGCAACCACAATCGTGATAACGGGTCCAAGCGTGGAGAACATTCCCAGCGAAATGCCGCCAATCATTACCGTTGCCGAGCCTGTTTCGGTGGTTTTCGCCAAATCTTTTGTAGGCTTGTTGGTATCGGACGTGTAATATTCCGTGAACCAGCCTATCAAAAAGCCTGTCAAAATGCCGATTACGATTGAGAAGAAGATTCCCCAAGTGTTCGCCGCCATTTCCGAGCCAGCCAAATCCGCCACAAAAAACGTCAGCGGCAACGATACAACTATCGAGATTCCGCCAGATATGAAAGTTCCACGGTGCAAGGCGTGGAGCAACTCTTTTTGGTTGGCTTTCTCTTTGGTTTTGACGGCGAAAGTACCTATTAAAGAGGATACGATGCCGACCGTCGCCAGCAAAATAGGCAACAGCAAGCCAGAGCTGCCGTATCCTGCGCCCATGCCGAGTGCAAACGTGGCAACAATGGCGTTTGTATAGGATTCATATAAATCCGCGCCCATGCCGGCAACATCGCCCACGTTGTCGCCTACGTTGTCGGCGATAGTTGCGGGATTGCGAGGGTCGTCCTCTGGGATTCCCGCCTCAACTTTACCAACCAAGTCAGCGCCAACATCGGCGGCTTTCGTGAAAATTCCGCCGCCCACGCGCGAAAACATCGCCATACAAGCCACGCCCATACCGAACGTAATCATTGTGGTGGAGATTTCGTCTGTGCTGGCGTTGAAGACGTGGACAAGCAGCAGATACCAAGCGGTAACGTCCAGCAAGCCCAGCCCAGCCACGACAAATCCCATAACCGTACCAGAGGAGAAAGAAACACGCAAGCCTTTGTTAAGGCTCTCGCTGGCGGCTTGTGCCGTGCGCGCGTTGGCGTTGGTGGCAATCGTCATGCCGATAAAGCCCGACAAGCCCGTGAAAAATCCGCCGACCACAAACGCAAACGGAATAAACCGATTTACCAAGCCGATGAGCGACAGCACCAACAAAATAACAAACATTACAGAAAAAAATATTGTAACAAGCCGATACTGCCGCCGCAAATAAGCCTTTGCACCAGTTCGGATAGCTTGGGCAATTTCGACCATTTTGTCGTTGCCCTCTGAATAGGTCAGCACCTTGCGGCCTTGCACAAAAGCAAATAGCAATGCCGTCAATGCTCCTAAAATACCCAGCCAAAATAGCTGTTCAACCATGAAAAACACTCCTTATAATGATAAAATCAAAACATTAAAACCTTGGGCGTTTTTTGAAACACCCACACCTGCAAGGGAATTTTGCGGGTTTTGGGATAGAAGTTGCCTGCTTTTTGTGGCGATAGTTGTCCGCTAAAATGGCGTAAAAAAGCCTAAGTTTTTGGGTTTCGTGGCAAGCAACAAATTCTTCCCAGTATATTGTATTGTGTTTTTGGGGATTTGTCAATAGGGTTGGGGAAATTTTTTGTTGGAGAAAATTTTCCTATCATATTGACAAAATTTTGAGTTGAGGTAAAATGATATAAGCAACAAGAAACCAAAAATTTAGGAGGTTCACAATGGCAACAAAAACGCTCGTTATGGCTAAAAAAAATAAAGCCGATGAATTTTACACCCAATGGTCTGACATAGAAACGGAAATACAGGCGTATTTGGCGTTTAATCCTCATTTATTCAGAAACAAGACCGTTTTATGCCCTTGCGATGACCCTTATAAAAGCAACTTTTTCAAATATTTTGCCCTGCATTTTAACGATTTAGGCTTGAAAAAGTTAATTGCAACTTGTTACAAAGATGCAACGAATACGCAGTTGACATTATCTGCCGATAATCTGCAAGAAGACACAAAAATACCGCACAAAATTGAAGTTACCGAAGTTGCCAACCACGCAAACAGCACAACTGATTTATCGTATATTGAGCGGATTCTTGCCAACAAAAAAAATATGCTTACTCGGCTTGCTGGCAACGGCGATTTTCGTAGCGAAGAGATAACCGCTTTACGAAACGAGGCTGATTTTATCATTACTAATCCGCCATTTTCGCTGTTTCGTGAGTTTATTGCGTGGATTACGGCGGCGAAAAAGCAATTTTTGGTTATCAGCAACATGAACGCCATTACATACAAAGAAATTTTTCCGCTAATAAAAAGCAACCGCTTGTGGCTGGGTTTGGCTTTTGGCAGAAGCTTTCAAGGATTTATCGTGCCAAAAAATTATCCGTTAAATGGCTCGGAAACTAGAGTTGACGGGCAGGGCAACAGAATAGTATCAACCAACAACACAATTTGGCTCACAAACATAGACCACGGCCGCCGTTATCAGCCGTTGCAGCTTATGACAATGGCGGAAAATTTCAAATTTAGCAAGCACAAACAAATTAGGGGCAAAAAATATGAAAAATACGACAATTATGATGCGATTGAAGTCCCATTTACAGATGCTATTCCTGCCGACTATGACGGCATTATGGGCGTTCCCATTTCATTTTTGCACAAATATTGTCCAGAGCAATTTGAAATTGTGAAATTCCGCAAGGGCGATGACGGCAAGGATTTATCGGTAAACGGAAAATGTCCGTATTTTAGAATTTTAATCAAAAAGAGGTAGAAAATGAAAAATCAATCGATAGATGCGGCAATTGTATTGCGTTTTTGGGGATTTGTCAATGTTGGGGAAATTCCCTAAAATTTTGCGAATCACATTGACAAAAATTTTTCGTTGTGATACTGTGAGTAGTAAGAAAAAACTTTGAGGAGAAAAACAAAATGCAGCAGATAAACATCTTTGAAAATTTTGAATTTGAAAATGGCAAAAATCCGAAACATTTTGCGGGAAATGAAATTCAACCAACCCACGAAACCGCCCAAAACAACCGCCAAAATTACACTCTGCACCACGGCGACAATTTGGAAATTTTGTCAACCTTGCCAAACGATAGCATCGACATGATTTTCGCCGATCCGCCGTACAATATGCAAACGGACGGCGAACTGCTCCGAGTTGAGGGAACGGTTTTTAAGGGAGTTGACGACAAATGGGATAAATACGATTCTTATGCGGAATTTTTGCAATACACAACCGCTTGGATTTTGGAATGTCGG
>WRKK01000079.1 GCA_009782245.1 Defluviitaleaceae bacterium
TTAGAGGAGTTTTGTTTATGTCCAAAATTACTGTTGTATCTGACGATATGAACGGCACAACTAAAATTGCCGATGAAGTTATAACAAATATCACTAGCAGTGCCGTTTTGGAAGTTGACGGCGTTGCTGGCATTAGCCGCCAATTTGCCAACGATATAACAGGCAAATTTGGCAGAAAAAAGTTGCAAAAAGGTGTTACTTTGGAAGTAAAAGACGGTTTGGTGCAAATTTCTGTTGCTATTGTTGTACGCCGTGATGCAAAAATACCCGCTGTTGCCCAAGCGGCACAAGCAAAAATAAAAACCGCCGTAGAAACAATGACTGGGCTAACAACAGGCTTTATAAAAATCCACATTGGCGGCCTGGCAGCATGAAACACCGTACCGCAAGAATCCACATTCTTAATCTGGTGTTCCAACTTCCTTTCCGCAAAGATTTGGACAACTCGCTACTTGACGAAACAATTACAAATTATTTGGCACAAATAACCGATTATTCGCAATATTTGCTAGATTTGCCAGATATATCCAAATCGTACGACAAAGCAGATTTAACAAGTACACCTAGCAAAAAAGATTGCCTTTTTATACAAGAAAAAGTAATAGGCACTTTTAATAAGTTGCCGCAAATTGACACCGAAATCAACAACTGGCTTACTAACTGGGAAATTGACCGTTTGGCAAAAATCGACCTAGCACTCTTACGCACAGCCGTCTACGAACTAAAATTTTCTGCCGCAACAACTAGCAAATCTGTCATCATCAACGAAGCGGTTGATCTAGCCAAAATATACGGCACACCAAACTCGCAAGCCTTTATTAACGGAATCTTAGGAAAGTTGGCACAAAGTAGTGAATAAAACTTTGACTGTATCGCAAGTAAATAAATACGTCAAGGCCTTGGTAACACGCGACCCACTTTTGGCAGATTTAGAAATCGAGGGCGAACTTTCTAATTTTAAGTTCTATAACTCTAAACATCTGTACTTCACGCTGAAAGATTCGGCTTGTGCGCTAAGTTGCGTAATGTTTGCTAATAATGCGATAAATATAAAATTTTCGCCCAAGAATGGCGATAAAGTAATTATAACTGGTTACGTTTCTTTGTACGAAAAAACGGGACAATATCAGCTATACTGCACTAATATGAAACCCACGGGCGTAGGGGATTTGGCTCTAGCCTTTGTTCGTTTGCGTGATACCCTAAAAAACGAGGGTCTTTTTGATGTTATTCGCAAAAGACCCATTCCAAAAGAACCCGCCTGTATTGCACTTGTTACTAGCCCAACTGGCGCGGTTATTCAGGATATGCTGAAAATTATCCGCAACCGCAACCACATTGTAAAAGTAATTGTTGTTCCCGTTTTAGTGCAAGGCGAACAAGCACCAGCAGACATCGTTAAGGCGCTAACGCTGTTAAACCGCCAAAAAGTTAATTCTGATATTAGGCCCGATGTTATTATATTAGCACGGGGCGGCGGCTCGATGGAAGATTTGAAAGCGTTTAACGAAGAAAGCGTTGCCCGTGCGGTTGGTGAATCGCACATACCGCTAATTTCCGCTATTGGGCATGAATCGGATTTTACTATTACCGATTTTGTCGCTGATTTACGGGCGGCGACCCCGTCAGTAGCGGCGGCGTTAGCCGCACCAGATGTCGCCAAACAACTGCGCGATGCCAAAACGCTAACTCAACAGTTGCACCAAGCAATGGACAACCGTCTTAATTCCTACAGAACAACAATATCGCACCACAAAAAATTATTAGAATCGCTTTCGCCGTACAAACTTTGGCAACGGGGCTACGCCGCAATATATAACGAAAATAACCAAGAAATCCGCTCTGCAACACAGTTGCAAACGGATAAGAATGTCGTTTTTCATCTGCAAGACGGAATTGCAAAGGCACAAATAATTTCAATAAAATTACACGATGCCCCACAATAGCGGGCTTTGTATGGTTTTGGTTTATACACTAAATATTGCACAACTAAAGAGGAGGCAAAACGTTGGAATTGGAATCGCAATTAGCACTACAAACCACACCAGCGACCGAACAAACGCAACTTTCGCAACTTTCTTTTGAACAGGCTTTGCTGGAAATTGAAACTATAATAAAACAACTGGAACACCCCAATACATCGCTAGAAAACTCCATTGCGTTATACAAAGAGGGCGTTTTGCTTACCGATTATTGCAACAAATTAATGGAGAACTTTAAGGGCGAAATACTAATTTTACAGGGAGATTCTGACGACCCATATTTAGACGAATTTGAAATTGAGTTGTTAGACGGCTACTTTTAGATGAATACAGGAAAAACGAGAATATCCCAAATAAGGCAGCAAGTAAACGATCGCTTGGCAGAAATTGTCAACCATTGCACAGAACCGCTATTAAAAGATGCCATGCTGTACAGCCTTTTAGGCGGCGGAAAACGCTTGCGGCCACTATTATTAATTAGCACCTGCGAAACAGCTTGCGGCGAATATTCCGATAATGTGCTAAATTTTGCTTGCTCGCTGGAGATGATTCACAGCTACTCGCTTATCCACGACGACCTGCCCGCTATGGATAATGACGATATTAGGCACGGCAAACCCACCAACCACAAGCAATACAGCGAAGCCGTTGCTATATTAGCAGGTGATGCGTTGCTAAACACCGCATTTGAAACAATGGCAAAAGTTTGCTACGATATAACTAAAAACACTAAAAACACGGACAAAACAAACAATACAGAAAACTTTGCAAAATACGCAAAAGCAATGGCAATTATTGCGGCGGCGGCAGGGCAAAACGGCATGATAGCGGGGCAAATACAAGATATAACCAACCAAGCCGCCGATATTGCAACATTAACAGAAATGCACAGCAAAAAAACGGGCAAATTATTTTTGGCGGCATTAAAAGTTGGTGCTATTTTAGCCGATGCCACCCCAGAATACACAGCCAAAATAACGGATATTGGCAAAAAAATAGGCACAGCTTTTCAAATGCTAGACGACATTTTGGACATTACAGCAAGCCCAGAAACGCTAGGCAAGCCAATAAACAGCGATATTCGCAACAACAAAACCACCTACGTAACACTAAAAGGCATACAAGCCGCCAAACTAGAATACGCCACAATATCGCAAGAAATTATCACGCAACTTAACAACACACCGCAAAAAACCTCTACTTTACAAAATGTAATAGAAAGCGTGCTGAACCGTGATTTTTAGTGAATTTTTGCCGAGAATTTTGGTTTAATCTTAACAAAAACAATTTAGCGTACACTCACTTAAGCTAAATCGGAATGGGAAAACGGGCGACCGTCCACCTGCGTACGTTTGGGCTAAATCGGAATGGGAAAACGGGCGAACGTCCACCTGCGTACGTTTAGGCTAAATCGGAATGGGAAAACGGGCGACCGTCCACCTGCGTACATTTAGGCTAAATCGGAATGGGAAAACGGAATGGGAAAACGGGCGACCGAGGACGGTCGCCCCTACAAAAACGCTACCCCTACCCGTAGGGGCGACCGTCCTCGG
>WRKK01000080.1 GCA_009782245.1 Defluviitaleaceae bacterium
CCTGCAAAATTTTCCGCAGTTTTTCCCTATCTAGCGGCTTTTGCTCGATTCCCATTGTATTTGGTATCATTGTAAACACTCCTTTTTATTGGATTTTGCTGTATTTTGCTGTGTTTCCAGTATATCCCATGTTTTGGGATTTGTAAAGCGAAACTTAACCGCATTATAAACATTAAACAAAATCAACCCCCGCATAGTAGCCAAAAACGCCTTTTTGCGGCGTTCTCGCTGGTTGAAGATTTTCTGTTGTGATGTTATTGTATACTTTTTGGGGTTCGCTTGTCAATTTTTTTGAAAATTTTTGTTGGGATTTTGCCGATATTGCAATTTTATATTTGGAATATTTTCATAACGTTGAGGCGGATATTATCCGCCCCAACGAAAACCAAATACTACCATAGATAAAATTACTCTACCAACACATTTAAGTTCCACGCTATCTAGCCGCATTTCGCCGATTTTGTACGTTTTCATTTTGCTCATTTTTCTGTAACTATATCGTAGCCGCTTAAATCGCCATAAAGCGTTTCGATTGTGCCATCGCCGTTGTACAGCCCCCAACCCGCAGGACAGCAGAAAAACGCCTTGAAATTATCGCCGCCGCCTACAGCGGGCTTAAACCGCAATTTTTTGGCGGTTGCATCGCAATGAAAGCCCGTCAAAGCCAGTAATAGCCCATAACTCGCCAACGACCGTGCATAATGATGTCCACATTCAACTTCATTCCACGGGCTGCGCTCCGTGCCGTCGTGCCGCTTGCGTAACGCCGCCACTATTTTCAAGCCCTCGTCAACATATCCCTCATAAATAAGATGTGATGCAACTTGATATTCAATGCCCGTCCAGACTTCATCGCTGTATACAAACGGGATTTCTGGTCTGCCGCCTTTTGGCCAACTGCACAGCAGAAGTCCAGCGTTTTCGTTGAGTGCGTACATTCGTTGCACATTGTTAAAATCGCTGAAATCTTCCAAAAAATTATACTTGAAAATGGATTTTACCGCACTTTTGACATTATCGGCATTCAATAAATATCCCAAATTGCACACGTGAGCCTGCAACTGCCCCAAAAGCTGGTCAGCCAAGCAGCCTGTTCCGTACTGATATTTATATTCGTTGACATCGTCAATTTTTTGGATATAATACTCGCCGTCAAATGCCGATTCGTCTAGCTTTTTTGAGCCTTTTGCTAAAATTGCGGCGTATTTTTCGGCGGCGGCGGTGTCGCCCAAATAGCGGCTGATTTCTTCGCCAGCCCGCAAAGCCGCAAAAAATATGGAGTTCAACATACTCGTTATGCCGTGAAATTCAATATCATAGGTGTTGTGCTGTTCGCCCTCCATTAAGCCGTCGCCGTCAATATCCCAGTGCGTAAATGCGTATTCTAGGGCAAGTTTGGCGTTTTGCCACAACTCTTTTAGGAAATTGTCATCGCCGCAAAGTTTCCAATCACGATAAAGCCGCACAATCGCTCCCAACTGCCCGTCGGCGGCACTTTGCATATTGTGGGCATCGTCTTTGAGATACACGCGCGCCCGAAAATTCATATGTCCGTCCGCCTTGGTTTCGTAGGCAAATTCGGTTTTTCGCATACTCCGCTCCAGTTCTGGGAACAGAAACGCCATTGTTTGCGTGTAATTCCACACATGAGTGCAGTTGCCGTCGCAACAGCCCGACTTGTCGTGGCAACCCTCCCATGCGAAAAATGTGCCGTCCTCAACACGAAAACAGGTTGTACTGCGGATTACCGTGATGTTCGCCGATACCGCATCTATCACGTATTCGGGCAAAGTGCTTGCCGCCAATGCCGAAACAAAGCGGCGGCTTTCCTCTTCCAATCTGGGCAAGTTTTCGATGAGATATGCGGCACTTTCAACGGCGTTTCCAAATTTTGCATAATAATTCCGTAAAGTTTCAACTTTGCAATCGCAATCATCGCCGCAACAGCTGGAAACCGCTCCACCGCCGTCATACCACGAATGTACACGGTTCGGACGATACCAGCTTATGATAAATTCAAATTCAGTTTCCTCGCCAGGTTGTAGCACTTTTTTTGTGCATAAAGATGCCATTGAAATATCGCTTTTGTGTATTTTATTACCTTTTCCCGCCAATTTGCGACCAGCCGTTAATTCGCCGTCTGCGGTAAAATCGTTCCAAAAATCTTGCAAGCCGTCCCACCAACTGCCCTCGTTCCAATCGTCCAAATAGCTGATATTCTGCTTTTCTGTGGTAACTAGAGCCATTTCAAAATAATCCAAATCGGACTCTTTTTTGCCGTACGGCAAGAAGTTTATTCCCCGAAAACTGCCACGTTCAACATAACGGTTTATTCCCTTGCCGTCATATTCAGGTTTAGACCAAACGTCCGCACCTTTGAGATTACCCAAATTTGCCATAGAGCCGACAACGCTGACCGTTTGGGCTTTTTGCGAGATATTTTTAACACGATACCGCAAAACCGCTGTTGGCAAGGAAGAATCGTCCGTGTTGAGCGGAATTAACGGAGTAAACGCCAACAATCCCGCTTCGATTGGCATTTTTTCGTCTATCAGCCTAAAATCTGCAAAGGGATAATCGCCACGCATTTCAGAGTGCCGAAAACGGGCAATTCCGCCGACATTCCAAGCGTGCGCACCATGAGAACGGTCAAAAGGCGGTGCTTGCTGGGATTCCAAAACTTTTGCGTGAATTTCGCCGTCCGCCGATTCGGTGCGTACTGCAAAAAACGTGTAAGGTGCATCAAAGCCTTTGTTGGGGCTGTTGAACAGTTCAAAATCGCATAATTTTGCATTTTGATTTAATGAGATATTTCCTGTGCCGATGCCGCCCAACAGAAAGCGGACGGCGGCGGCGTTATTGTTGAATACTTGCATTTGCATTTCTCCTTTAGTTTTTGGATTTTTTTGTTCTAAGATTTTGTAGCAATTTTATTTTTTATTGAAATATCGCAAACCCGACGGGACGGGCGATCGACCCGCCTGCTGGACGGGCAGGGGACGGTCGCCCGTTTTCCCATTCCGATGTTTTCCCGTTCCGATTTTGAATAATTTCGGCTTAATTCTAGCTTTTAAGCCCACTAAGTGCCACACCCTCGATAAGATGCCGTTGTGCAATAATATATAGCAAAACTGGCACAATCAAAGACAACGCAACACCCGCCAAAATAACGGCAAGGTTTCCCGTTCCCATAAAGCCCTGCAATTCCCTTAGCCCGATTGGGAGCGTCATGCGGTTTTGGTCGTGCAAAAATATTAACGGCCCGATAAAGTTGTTCCAAGAGCCAACAAAGGCTTGCAAACCAGCCAATATCATAACTGGCTTGGACATCGGCATAATTATACGCATAAATATACCAAACCGAGAGCAACCGTCTATTTCAGCCGATTCGTCATAACTTCTGGGAATCGTCATTATAAACTGGCGTACCAAAAATATGTGCAAAGGGCTGATTGCGGCGGGTAAAATTAACGCCCAAAGAGTGTTTACTAATCCAGCACCCGCCATTATTAGGTATGTTGAGATTAGTGTCGCAAAGCCAG
>WRKK01000081.1 GCA_009782245.1 Defluviitaleaceae bacterium
CTCATGTTCAAGGCTATATTCATAACCTAGCATATCAATCACTCCTCTATAGTTTTCTTCAAGAAAATCGGCAATGGCAATTTGTTCGTTTATTGCTCTGTTTATGGCGTTTGCTATTGCTTTATCTCTTGTAAAGCCCTGTTTTATGTAGCTTTCTATTAAGTGGATAACATACGAATATCCACCCAACGAGGGGCTTTTTTCCAATATTTTTCCTTTGCTGCTGTATCTTATATCTATCACATTTACAATAACTTCTAAAGCGGGGGGCTTTTCTAGTGTGATAAATGAGTCCGATAATTTCATGGTTTTTGGCAAATTTTTTGCACTTTTTCTGCCGTTGTACAATAAATAAAATCTTGGCGTTGGTATTTTTACAAATTCGCCGTGCAAATTTTTGCCATGTAACACTTCCGCTGTTATTCCGTCCATTAGATATTGTAACATTCTCAATGGAATATTTAGGTTAAAGGTGCTCATGTGTTCCGATAACACCAACCATTCGCGTTCTATGCTACAAAACACATCGCCGTACCTGCCTAGTAACCTATCCTCTATGTCAAAATACTTAACTCTGGCGGTTGGTTTGTAATTTTTATTTTCTAGTGCGTTGAATAATTCTATTGCTCGTCTTGGTTCCAGATATAAATTTCGCAATACCGTATCTTTGTATTTGCGGCCGCTGAAATTTTTTGCTTGTTCGCTCATCGCTCATGCTCCTTAATTACATATTATCAGAAATATTGCCGTTTTGCAAAGTATATTTTACTCCAAAGTTAGCTGAAACGATTCTACGTAAGCGGTATTTATCAGACTGTTGTCCCGTTCTAGTGTGGCAAGCACTTTTTCGGCACGTTGTAGCACAATGGGCGGTAGCCCCGCTAATTTTGCCACTTGTATTCCGTAACTTTTATCTGCGCCGCCGCGAATTAGCTTGCGTAGGAAGATATTCTCATCGCCCAAGGTAAACGAATAATTGCGGACACAATCCAGCCGTTCTTCCATGACGATTAGCTCGTGGTAATGCGTGGCGAACAGCGTTTTTGCCTTTATGTGAGCATCGATGTACTCCAAAACGGACCACGCAATAGAAAGCCCGTCATAAGTGCTAGTGCCACGCCCTATCTCGTCCATGACGATTAGGCTGTTTTGGGTTGCGTGGTTCAAAATAAAGGCGACCTCGGTCATTTCTACCATAAAAGTTGACTGCCCCTCGGCGAGATCGTCAGATGCACCCACACGGGTAAAAATGCGGTCAACAACGCCGATATGTGCCGATTTTGCGGGTACAAAACTGCCCATTTGTGCCAACAGCACAATAAGCGCAACTTGCCGCATATAGGTGGATTTACCCGCCATATTTGGACCCGTGATAACCGCCATGCGTTCCGCCGAATTGTTAAGATTGGTATCGTTTGGCACAAACGATGCGGCTTGCTCCAAAACGAGATGCCGCCCAGCTTGAATGTCGATTTTATCGCTGTTATCCACGGTTGGCTTGCAATAGTTGTTGTTTTCGGCTATATCCGCCAATGCTTGCAATACGTCCAACGATGCCAGTAATTGTGCCATAAACTGCACCCGTTCAATATTTTTCGCAACTTCTTGGCGGAGCGATTCAAAAATTGCAAATTCTAGTTCGATGCACTTTTGGTCGGCGGTAAGGATATTTTCGGCAAGTTCGTCAAGTTCGGGCGTTGTGTAGCGTTCGCTGCCCGACAGCGTTTGCTTGCGGACGTAACTTTCGGGTACGGCGGCTATATTGGATTTTGTAACCTCAATAAAATAGCCGAAAACTCGGTTATAGCGAACTTTCAGGCTTTTTATGCCCGTTTTATTCCGTTCGCGCAGTTCCAAATTTTCTAACCAATCGTAGCCGTTACTTTTTGCATCTAGCAGTTTATCCAGTTCGGCGTTGTAGCCTTTGCGTATCAAGCCGCCCTCTTTTAGCGAGATAGGCGGATCGGTCGTTAAAATTTCCTTTATAAGTGCGTAAATATCCTGCAAATCGTCAAAAGTTTGGTGCATTGACTGGTTTAGCTGGACTTTGCAGTTGCTAAGCAGTTCTTTTATTTGCGGCAAAATAGCCAGCGAGTTGCGTAAAACCGCCATATCTTTGGCGTTGCCGTTTGTGCCGACAAGCCTTGTGATTAGCCGTTCAATGTCGTGCAACTTACGCAACAAATCCCGTAACTCTGTGCGGACAAAAGATTGATTTACCCATTCTTCAACGGCATCAAGACGGCGGTTTATGGCTTGCGGGTCGGTCAATGGCGTTTCTATCCAGTTTCGCAGTAATCGTGCGCCCGACGGCGTACAAGTGCGGTCAATAACGCTTAGTAGCGTGTTTTTGCGGTTGCTACGCCTAAATGACGACCTTAACGGGGTTGTCAACTCTAAATTTTGGCGGGTGTTTCTGTCCAATATCAAAAAACCCTGCTCGGAGTACGCTTTTATAGCCGTTATTTGGGACAACGCAGTGCGTTGGGTCTCTTGCAAATAATTCAGCAATGCGGCGGCGGCGAGAATCTCGGGCGAAGTTTTGGCAAGTGCAAATGCCTCCAAGTGCATAGTTTGGAAGTGCTGGGTAAGCGTTTTGTAGGCAAATTCTGCGTTAAATACCCACGTTGGCAACACAACGGGTTTTAGTTCCAGCAACTGCATGACGGCTTTTGTATACGGGAAATCTTCGCTTGTAATAATTTCGGCGGGTGCGTATTTTGTCAACTCGTCCAAAATGCGTTTTTGTTCGTCGCCGTCTTCCAAAGTGAAGTACGTTGCGGAAAATTCGCCCGTTGTAATATCGGCAACCGCCAGCGAGCAACCCTTTTTTAGTACATACAGTGCCAAAATATAGTTGTTTTTTTGGGAATCCAGCATGGCGGCATCGGTTATTGTGCCAGGCGTTACAATGCGAACGACTTCACGGCGGACTGGGCCTTTTGCACTAGGTTTGGGTTGCTCCATCTGCTCGCAAATAGCGACACGAAAGCCTTTTTCTATTAGACGTGCAATGTAAGTTTCGGCGGAGTGATGCGGTACGCCGCACATTGGTGCACGTTCTGCCTCGCCGTAATTTCTGCCCGTAAGTGCAATATCCAGCACTACAGATGCAGTTTCGGCATCTTCAAAAAAAAGTTCGTAAAAATCGCCTAACCTAAAGAAAAGTAGACAATCGGCATAATTTTGCTTTATTTGTTTGTACTGTTGCATCATTGCTGTCATTTAAGTTCCGCCCCTTGTTAGACGTTTTTGTTAATGGCTCATAATCCTGCTTTGCTTGCAAACATAGCTAAATCAGCTATATTTGCATTGTAACATATTTTGCCAAATTTGACAACACCCCACAAGAAATTTTTGTCAACAGAAAAAGGCGGATAATATTCGCCTTTTTGCAACAGCTGTTAAGTTAAAATATTGGATTTGTGCTTGGAAAGACAAACGGTCGGAATGGTTGGGGACAAACGGGCGACCGACCCGCCTACTGGACGGGCGACCGAGGACGGTCGCCCCTACAATATGCGTCCCCGTAGGGGCGACCGTCCTCGGT
>WRKK01000082.1 GCA_009782245.1 Defluviitaleaceae bacterium
GAAAACTGCGTGTGTTCTGCGATGTAGCTGTTTTTTGCTGTAGCGAAAACTGCGTGTATTCTGCGATGTAGCTGTTTTTTGCTGTAGCGAAAACTGCGTGTATTCTGCGGCGTAGCTGTTTTGCTTGCTGTAGCGAAAACTATAACTAATTGTCAAATAATACCGTAAGCACTAGCGGAAAGATTTTGCAATTTTTTCGGAGGTATGCATAAGAAATATAAGTGCTGTAAATTAGCTTCGGCGTAGTACCCTGTTGACTGATTTAATAATACAACATAGCGTTGCTTGGTGCACATATGCGTCTTAAATAAGCGGTATTTTGTCATTTTGGTGTTTTGTCCCCTGTTTTATAGGGGTTTAATTGTGCGAATATTATCAATGCAAATCAGTAGTTGAAAAATTTTGTTTGCCAATAAGTCCAGTTGTAGAAATATCGGAATGGGAAAACGGGCGACCGAGGACGGTCGCCCCTACGAAATGCCCACCGCAAATTTAACCACCACGGCATCAATTTAGCACGAAAAAAATGTGAAATTTTAGCGGGTCAAGGGGCGCGCTCCTTGCGGGGTCAAGGGGCAGCGCCCCTTGCGGGTGTGGGCAGCGCCCACGGTTTTAAGTGTTTTGAAAAATAATACCGTCCAAAACAGGGAAATTTTGGACGGTTGGAATAATAATTTTATATATGTTCTAAAGTGCTAATGTCAGAATTAGAATTTTCGGCTAGTTCTTCGGGGTTTAGCCAATCGCTGTCGGGGCGCATTACTAGGCGGGCGTTGCTGTGAGCCATCCAAAGTGGCAGCACGGTATGCCCTTGGTAGCGGCCAGATTGCGTTTTTTCTACTACTAGCGCCAAATCCACTTTTTCGTCTGTTGTAAGAGCAAGCGGCAACAGCAATAATATTTTGTTTTCTCGGGGCGAATACATTGGGCTTACGGTTTTATAATTCCATACTATACGCTTAAAAACTATCTCTAACGCATTTTCAAAGCCGTTTTTTAATTTTTTATAGGTGCGCGAGTCCTCGAATATTTTGTTACCCAGTTTGCGGAAATAGTCTTCACGTTTTTCTTTTTCTAGTTGCCACTCGTCTTGGGGCAGATGAACCTTGGAAGTGGCTTTATATATATCCATATTCTCAATCTCGGTAAATTCTTTCGAGCAGCAGTCTACAATAAAGTCGATGGGAAAACGGTCTATTCGGTCTTTGATAATGTGGTCAAAGTCGCAATCTGGCTTGCCCATAGAGGTATCGTAAACAATTTCGGTTGCATTGTTAAAATATTTGGCACGCTGCGGTAAATATTTGAACAGCCCTGTTAGCCGCTTGCCCAAGCTTTTTTCACCCGCGACCGCAAAGCCAGATAACTTCCATGGTTGTTTGTGCTGCGGGTCGTTATATTCAAACAGAGCATAAATATCGTCAAATTTTTTGTCAACCAGCCCCGTGTTAAACGCTACGAAGTTGCCCGTGTTGCGGCTGCTGTTGTCGGTTGCGATAAGCAGTTTATTTTCGCAAATAATTCGCCTAAAGGTGTGTTTAAGATAGTGATACAATATCGGTGCGCCGCCGTATTTTGGCTCGCCGTCTTTGTTGGTGGGCGGGGCTTTACCGTAAAACCAACTTTCGCTAAGTGCCATCGCCTTTAGTTTAGGAAACTCGTAAAAACTCATCCAAGCCCAATGTTCCAGTTCTTTGCGCGGGTCTAGTTCCAGCGGAGCGGCGGTTTCGTAGATGCGTTTTTCCGCCTCGGAATAAGTAAAAAACGGCGAAGTTTCACGTATGTGCATTGATGGCGATTGCGGCGGCGTGTTTTGGCTAATAAAGTGGTTTGTGTGGTTAGCAGAATTAGATAAGCTAGGCGTGAATGGCGTTGAAGAAAGTTCTACATTGGTTGGATTTACTGTAGTTTCGGAATTTGTTGAATCTACTAAGCTAACGGAACTTGCTAAATTAGCGGGGCTAATTGGGGCTGCTGTATTTGCTGGAATGTTGGTTAAATCTATAGAATACGCATTGGTTGGCTGGCTGTTAGCGGCGTTGGCGGTGCGGTTTTTTACGTAGTATACTGGCGGCTTTCCGTCTGGCATATCCTTTTTAATTATTTCAAAATGGGTACTAAAATTCTTTTGCAAAAAGTCGCGTAATTTGCGGTCGTCCAAGCCCTTATAAGAGATGCCACGCTGCATAATAGGCCCGCCCAGTTTTGCCAAATCTAGCCAACCGTCTGGTTCTGCCTCTGCCAAATTAGCTATTTCCTCCGAAATAATTTCTATTTGTCGTTCTCGGTCCATAAATAATTCCTTTCATTTTGAGTTTTAATATATTAAGTTTTACATTGCCCGTGCAACTGCCAAATAAATTGCACATTCTGTGCGTTTGCGTTGCAAATCGCAACCTATTTTGTCGGGCTGCATAATATTGTTGTTTAAGTGGTACGCATTTGCGGCACAACCGCCGCCGCAAAAATACTTTGCCCAACAAGCATCGCAATCGGGCTTGTTGTAAATATTACATTCAGAAAATTTGCCAACAGTGTTAATAATTCCGTCGTCCAAATTGCCCAAACAAAAGGCGTTGTCGCCAACAAACTGGTGGCACGGAAAAAGGTTTCCCTCGGGCGTAACGGCTAAATATTCCGCACCCGCCCCGCAACCCGTTATTCGTTTGGCGGCACACGGCGGTTTGTGCAAGTTTAGGTTAAAATGAAAAAAGTTTAGTTCTTTTTTTGCCGTGTTGTCCGTGTTGTCTGTGTTGTCTGTGTTTTTTGGGGATTTCCCGTTTTTTTCGGCTTTGGTTCGTTTGGCTTGTTCTGCCATTTCTGTTGCCAATTTTTCGTACTCTGCACAAACTATCGGCACATCTTGCTCTTTTATGGAATATTTTGCAGAAAACGGGCCTATTACTGGCTCGACGGATATTTGCGTAAAGCCCAAACTTTGCAAATGTTTTACATCGTTTGTAAAATCCAAATTTTCGGCGGTAAATGTGCCTCGTACATAATAACTTTTGTTACTATTGTTGCTTTTGTTACTATGTGCGGCTCGTGCGGCTACTAGTGCCAAAAATTTTGGCACAACTACATCGTAACTGCTTTTATTTTGGTTTTTATTTTGACTTTGGCTTGCCGTTTTGCGCATTTTGTCGTTTACTTCCTTACGCCCGTCCAGACTTAACACGACGTTATCTATATGTTCGTTTATATAGGATATTTTATCGTTATCCAATAAAACTCCGTTGGTGGTTAGCGTAAACCTAATGTGCTTGTTGTGCTGTTTTTCTTGCTGTTTGGCGTAGGCTACTGTTTGTTTTACCGTGTCAAAATTCAACGTTGGCTCGCCGCCGAAAAAGTCTATTTCTAAGTTATGGCGGTTGCCCGAGTGTTTTATTAGGAAATCTACCGCTTTTTTGGCGACTTCTGGCGGCATTACCGATTTTGCTATTGTGCCATAATCGCCGTCTCCTGCAAAGCAATATTCGCAACGCAGGTTGCAATCGTGGGCAATGTGCAAGCACAACGCTTTTATTACCTGCTGGCGGTTTTGGGCTTTT
>WRKK01000083.1 GCA_009782245.1 Defluviitaleaceae bacterium
TTTCGTTGACAATGTCGTCAAATACGCAACGCCCAGTTTCTCGGCATTTTTGGCAACTTACGCAACCACGAATTTCCTTGTTGCCAATTTGGATAATCTCGGTGGCGATTCCGCCCTCTTTTAGCGTTTTTTCAACTTCCGATAACGCCGTGAATGTGCAGCCGTTCGCGTTCGGACTGCCGTTTATTAGTAATACTTTCATTAAAATTCCTCCTGTCAAAATTTCAAAGTGCAAACTTCTTACCAAAACATTGTAGCATATTTTTTGCCGCTTGGCAAGGATTTTTCCAAAACATCGGATTTCCCCATTTTCTCCACGCAAAAGAGCGAATATTTTTCAATACTCGCTCTTTTGTTGATTTTGATTGGTTTTAATTTGCCCTAGTACGAAATTATCCCCTTAAAATACCGCAAATAAAAGTATTTGTGCCGCCCTTTAACGTATTTTGCGTAGTCGGTTAGTTCGTAGTAGCAATTTTTCATAAAAGTTGCGTCTTCTTGGGTAAAGGGCTTGCCGCCGTATTTTGCACGATAGTAAATTTCGTTTAGGTCGCGTATGAAAACTGTGTCGTTTACGAACGAAAACCGATAACGCAACCGCTGACCGTAAGTATACGGCGTTTCTTCGTTTAATATTGGATACCGCCAATATTTGGTTATTTTTAGGATTTCTCGGTAATATTGTATTGCCTGCTGGCTGAAATCTAGTTTGCCTAAATTACGCCGCCGCAACCACAATAAAATGTGCCAAACCACAAAGTACAGGAATATCAATGACGGAACAGCCGCCGCCGCTATTATCCCAATTAGCAGTAGGTTCAACTCTTGTTGCTGGCCGCCTTGCGGAGCCATTACGGCAAATTGCCCCGTAAACTCTATGTCCATGTCCAATTCCCAGCCGCCAGGAGCAATCATGTCCCAAAGCCCCATTTGGCGGAGATATTCTTCATATTCCCAGCTTGCGAAACCGCTTGCGAAAATATCCGATGCCGCCATAAATGGGCGCTCGTACATTGCGAAAACGTACGGTGCTGTCGTTTCGATTATCAGCCAGCCAAAACCCTCAAAATAAACCTCTGCCCATGCGTGTGCGTTGCGGTTTGTTACTGTAAAAAGCCCAGTTTCGGGATCGCGCTGTGCTGGCAGTAAAAATCCCTCGGAATACCGCGCGGGCAAGCCGATAGCCCTCGCCATTACAACCATCGCAGACGCATAATATACGCAATAGCCCTCTTGCCCGTCAAATAGGAAGTAATCTACAAAATCTTGGTCGCGGGGCGGGTTGCTGGGCGATAACGTGTAAGGAAATTGTATGAGAAACTCTTGCAGGGCGAGTGCTTTGTCGTAGTCGGTGGGCTCGTTGCGGGTTATTTCGTGGGCAAGGTCGATTACTCGTTGCGGCAAATCGTCGGGAAGTTGCGTGTAATTGCTGTAGACAAAATCGGCGTAATCCGCCAAAAGTTGCCAACGGCTCGCCATTGCCATTAGGCTTGTCAACGTGGTCGCTCCCTCCGAGACAACTTGGTCAAAAAATTGCACTTCGCCGTCCGCCATTCCCGAATGTCCCATTATTAGGTTGTCAAAATTTGTCAAAAATTGGTAGTTATCCTCGAACGGCGGAATTGTTACCTGTCGGCTAGAAATTCGCCGTCCCTCGATGTAAACGTGAAGCTCCAAAATCCCGTTAAAAACTTCCAGCGTTGCATAGCCGATTTCTGTGTTATCGTCATCGTCCAAGTATATGGGAATCGTGCCCCAATGGCTGGTTGCCAGCATATCTCGGTAAATTCCGCGCCGAGATTGCCGCAAAATATCTTGGATAATGCCGTCCCGATAATCGAGGTCGAGAAAATTGTAGCGATAGGCAGAATCTCGTGGAATAAGCTGATCTAGCCGCCTGTCGCCAGACGGATTTATTAGCAACATATCGTGCAAAGCGGGGTTGTCAAAATAGATGCCCCGTTCGCGCATTGGGCGGAACAGGCTACCTGTGCGGTTGTTTCCCACAAAAATGTCAACGTTGTTTATTGGCAAGTGCGAAACCAGTTGAATGTGGCGGTTTTCTGCGGTAAGTTCCAAGCGGCTTGTGTGCCACAATAACGCACTCGCCGTTTCCATAAACTCCATGTAAGACGGGTGAACACGGGAATCTATAGGAACAAATTCGTTGTTGACGGA
The DNA here is from genome assembly GCA_009782245.1 of Defluviitaleaceae bacterium. Taxonomy (GTDB): domain Bacteria; phylum Bacillota; class Clostridia; order Lachnospirales; family WQUN01; genus WRKG01. The sequence continues at coordinate 2,179 of WRKK01000083.1, forward strand.
AATCCAGCCATCGCCCGTGTATGTGTTGTGCGTTGCGCCAGAAAGGTAAACTCGGCGTTCGGCATTAACCGCCATAACTGGGCGGCTGTTTGGGCTAACAGGCCCGCCGAGCCGTCCGCCTTGCCCAGCGAAACCAGTCGTCTGAAACGAAAAATATTTTGGATTAAACGCCATGAAAAAAGCCTCGCCGATTACGTCCCAAGGATCGTACAAAAGGCGGTTGAGAGTAGCGTTGTCAAGCGATGCGGTCGGCGTTGGGACAATACTAACCACCCAAACAATCAACGCACAAACGGGTGCACTAACCAGAGCGGCTTTTGTGCCGTCTGTTTGGCGGTTTTGCAACTTGTAGATAAGCAAAACGCAAAAGCAAAACAGGTACAGCAAAAACCCGAGCCACGATTGTGCATAATCCATTAGCCAACCGATTATGAAGATAGCCGCTCCGAATGCCGCCATTAGGTAGAAGTTAAAATTTATATACAAGCTAATAGCGATAAAAAGTGCCGTCAGCAAGCAGATAATGACCACGGTAGGCCAAACAAATTCCTGCTGAAACGTGATAAAACCACGAGCGAACAGTATCAGTTCATCGGCGAACGCCCATAAATCTTCCAGTTGTTCACGCAGCATGAACATGAAAAAAGCCATAAATGCAACAAAAGCAAGGGTTGCAAGCATGGTAAACTTGTTGTGAAAAATTATCCCAAACACGACAAGCATAGCAAAGCCAAGCAAAGCAAGCGACCAAAGCGGCACTTGCACGATGGTTGTGTTAAGAATAGATAAATTGACGGCGAAAGCGTAAATTCCGCCTAAAACTAGGTACATGATGTAATCTTCGGGTTTGCGTTCTCGTTTAGTTGCCTGTTCGGTTACTTCGGGGTTTATTAGGCGTTCTGTTTCGGGGATTGTTGTTATTGCTGCCATATTTTTTCCTCCTTTGGGTTATGTGGGTTGTAAAATTAGTTGTTGGCTGTATTTTGTGTTGAGATTTGCTGCACGGCGGTAAAATTCTTGTTTTTCGGCTAATTCTGCCATGCAGTGCGGACAATTTTTGTCATAATCGCGTCCCTTGCCTGTACATTTGGGATATTTTTCTTCTATTTCTTGCCAACGGCGTTCTCGCCAATTATATAACGATTCCCATTCTTCTTCAAAAGTTTTCATAAAATGCAAATCCTTTCAGGTTGTGGTTAAGAATTTTTAGTATTTCTTCTTGTTCATTGTAATTTTTCCAATTGGTTCTTCTTTCATTTTTAGATTTATTCCACAAGAGCATTCTTGCTTCTTTCCAAACGGCGGCAATTTCGTATTCGGTGTAAAACTTTGTAAATTCAAAGGCGTTGCGGCGGTCAACCGAAACCATATATTGTTTGCCTTG
>WRKK01000084.1 GCA_009782245.1 Defluviitaleaceae bacterium
ACCGAGGACGGTCGCCCCTACAGGTGGCATCATTGTAGGGGCGACCGTCCTCGGTCGCCCGTTGCCCGCCTGTCGGCGGACAGGTGAAACCCCCAACGCCAACGCTCCCCGTTGGGCAAATTTCCCATAATTTCTATTTTTAGTTCATTTTGCGGAATTTCCATAAATTCGGCTATAAAATCGGCGAGCGGCAAATATTCTTCGCTCAATAAAAAAATGCTAAAAATCGGGTTATCCTGCGTAGGTTCGCTGAAACTAGCAATTATCATTGGCGACCTATCAATGCCGTTTGCTATGTCAACCGTAAATTTTGCTTCTATTAGGATTACATCTAGTTCTACTAAGCGGTTTAGGCGTTCGTCTTCCAAATTCGTCCTTGGCATGATAACCCCAAAATTAGCATTAAATGCAACTGGGTCAAAAGGCTGATTTTGGTTGCGTTCTTGTATGATGGGTATTAGTTCCATTATTTGAGTTAAATGTTCGGAAAGTTCTGGGGCGGCGGGGGTTGTGGTGGTTCTCCAGATTGCTATTGTTGCAATGGTAATTGCCAGTATAGCAAGCGTTGCTAGGGTTTTAATAATGGTTTGTTTTGTGAAATTTTTAGCCATAAAATTACCTCCTAAAATTTTTGGTGGATATTATAAGTATAACCGCAAACACTCGCCATATCAAGAGGTAAGTAGCAAATATTCCTCGCCCAGCCTAAAAATTGGAGACATTAACAGGGCTTGAAAAATTTTTCAAGCCCTGTTTTTGGGGATTTTATCTAGGGAAGAAGAGCAGGTCTGGGCAATTCTTCCATGTTTTCTACATTTAGCATAGGGCGTGGGATTCCTGTAAATTCGGATATAAAATCGGCGAGCGGCAAATATTCTTCACCTAATACGAAAACGGCATAAGTTGGGTTGCCCTGCATAGGTTCGCCGTGGCCAGCAATTATTATTGGTAGCCTATCGATACCATTTGCTGTGTCAACCGTAAATTTTGCTTCGATTAGGATTATTTGTAGTTCTCTTAAGCGATTTATGCGTTCGTCTTCGTGATTGAGCATTGATAGAGTAATCCCGAACTTGGCATTAAAGGCGACTGGGTCAAAAGGCTGGTGCTGGTTGCGTTCTTGTATTATTGGCACTAGTTCTATTATTTGAGTTAAATGTTCGGAAAGTTCTGGGGCGGCGGGGATTGTGGTTGTTCTCCAGATTGCTATTGTTGCAATGATAATTGCAACAATAGCAAGCGTTGTTAGGGTTTTAATAATGGTTTGTTTTGTGAAATTTTTAGTCATAAAATTACCTCCTAAAATTTTTGGTGGATATTATAAGTATAACCGCAAACACTCGTCATATCAAGAGGTTTCGGGAAAATTTTCGCCCATTCCCCCAAAAAATTACAAACTTATTACAAAAATATTACATTATTATTTCATGTGTGAAATCTCTCGTAATTTTTGGTATAATTATATTATAACTTTTTGCCAAATATCTACAAAATTTTAGAGAGGATTTTATTATGAAAAAATTTTTACGCTTAATAGCCATTTTGCTGTGTTTTACGGCTTTTGTTACATTTAACACCAACTATAACACCGTTTTTGCCGCAGAAGTGGAAGATGAGGTAGCAGAAGAGACTGAAGAAGAAACCAATGAAACCAACGAAACCGAAGAATCCGCCGAAGATAACGAAGTAGACGAAACAGCCGACAATGACGAAACCGACAATGACGAAACCGAAGACGACGAAACCGAAGAAACCGACACACAACAAATGCCGATAACGCCATTTACACCGCCGACAATATTCCCACAAGGGATTGTCGTTCCTGCGGTTGACATATCCACCGAGGTAATTACACCCGCCGCACACCCAACAACAGAAATCGTTTTTGCGGGAATGCCGCAAGGAGCAATAACACAGCTGTTCACAGTAGTAGCGACATCTCCGATAACGAATGTGCAAACACTTTTATTGGAAGATAACCGCTTGGCAATCGATATTTTGAACTCTACAACGGCGTTGCTTGGTGCACAGCCGCTGTTGCCGTTTTCTAGCATTTCCGAGATACGTGTCTCGCAGTTTGAAGAAACCGTTACGCGCGCGGTTTTGGATTTGCCGTCTGGGGCAAACTTTAGCGTATCGTTATCGCCTGACAGGCTGATGGTTCAAGTGCTTATCGCCCAAAACACCATACAAAATTTGACGTTTTCGGTTAGCGAAACTTTTGACACCATTGTGCTAACTGGCGTTGTGCCAGACAACCTGCAAGTAAGCCTTACAACAGGCATATTGCGGTTTAACATACCAAACACAGTTATTCCCTACGAATTTATAATCGATGCCGCCGCAGACGGCAATTTTGCACAACACATAAATTTGTGGCAAATAACGCCGACAATGGCACAATTAGCAATCGCAATACACGAATTTACGGCGTTTACGCTGTTGCAAACTGGTATAAACGAAACCACTATAAACTTGCACCCAACCACTTTCCGCAATATTAGCTACGATTTCGCCGCTCGCACATTTACTATTCCGCGCGATGCCGACAATTTCAACATAACATGGGCAAACACCAATCTTTTTGACGATTATCATCAGCGGCGTGCAATTTTAACATTGCCCGTAATGGCGAACGATCACCTTGGCTTTGGTACAAAAATGGTGGGCGATATGATGTTGCAATCGGTCAGCATTCTGCATGGCTTAAACCACACGCAACTTGTATTTGAGGGCAATCAAATATTTTCCCTTGTTTTTGAAGAGGACGAAGAAAACTTGACAATTAGAGTGCTGCACCCGCGCATGAGGTACTCGCGCATTGTTATGCTAGATCCAGGGCATGGCGGACACGACCCAGGTGCAGTCCGTGGTACTGTGCGTGAAAGCGACCTAAATATGCAAATTATGCAAAAGTTGCAAATGCTTATTGATGCTGACGGGATTATCCGAGCGTACACAACCCGCAACACGGACGTATTTGTGCCGTTGGTAGAACGGGCGGCTATGGGCAATGTTATAGCGGATATTTTTGTATCTATTCATCACAACGCAGCTAACAACGCTGGCATACACGGCTTAGAAACTTTCTTTTTAACAAGCGAAATTGACAACTTTAGAACCCTAACAAACCGCAATTTGGCGGATATTATGCACCGCAATCTCCTCATGATGCTAGGCTCGGCGGACAGAGGTGTGCGGCCAGCTAATTTTTCGGTGTTACGCAACTCGCACATTCCCGCTGTATTACTGGAATTGGGCTTTATGTCCAATAGCGGCGAACTTGCACGTATGCAAACCGAGGAATTTCAATGGCAAGCCGCACGGGCTATATATAATTCGCTGTTAGAGGCTTTTGCTATGATTCCTGCTAGGTAGTTGGTGGGTATGTTCAAATAATTTCAAAAAAATTCAAAAAGGACGGAATTTTCAGAAATTCCGTCCTTAAAACAGATTTATTAGGAGAAAACGGGCTAAATCGGAATGGGAAAACGGGCGACCGACCCGCCTGTGTACACTTAGGCTAAATCGGAATGGGAAAACGGGCGACCGAGGACGGTCGCCCCTACAATGATGCTACCCGTAGGGGC
>WRKK01000085.1 GCA_009782245.1 Defluviitaleaceae bacterium
GAAAAAAATCCGCCTTTTTCAAAACGCCCCTGCCATTTTTCGCCGTTGCTTTCGTTGATTATCGTGTACGTGCAGGTTATTCCTTGATTTCGCTCGCCTTGCGTTGGGAGATTTCTCTGAATGTTGAATTGGTTGGCAGCGGATTTGGGCTGGCTGTGGCGTGGAGCGGTTGCGGCGGGCGGCTTTGGTGGTGCGGTTGAGTGGGGATTTTGCCTGTTTTGTCCGCTTTTGCGGTTCTTTTGGTTTACAAGGTAGCCAAAAAATATCATAACAGCAGCAGTTGCTCCGATTACCCACACTATGATGTTTAAGGCTGTGCTTACTTCAATTTCCATGGATTTCCTCCTGTTTTCGTGGATTTTCGCGAAATTTCGTTGCTCAATCCGTTTTGGTTAGATTACAAGAATATTGTAACATGGGCGTTATGGTTTGTCAATATTTTTTTGTTATTTGTAATGAAAAATTTTGCGGCGGTTTGTCCTACATTAGCGGATATGGTCTAAGTTGTTGCATTTCCCAAAAATCAACCACCAAAAACACCGAAACTATCACGAGAATCACGGAATACACCAAAACGCCAAGACACATAATTTTTCGGCGGTTGTCGTGGCTCGTTATTTTCCAGTCAATCCACGCAAATACCGCAACTATCGCCATTCCGACCGCCACACAAAAAGCCGCATATACCGCCATTGCAATGTAGGCGATTCCTTGAAGTGTGTTTACGGAGGAAATTAGCACAAAAATGGGGAAAATTCCGCAAAAAGCGGTAATCATGGCAATTATTCGCAATTTTTCGGCGTTTATCTTGCTAAAAAATCGTGTTTTGGCAATTATCATTGTGGCGATTGCTAAAATTATTCCTATGGCGATTGAGCTTCTGACTGGATTAAAAAACATAATATAGAGGGCAATATCTATAAAAAACATAATATCATGGGCAATACTTGTAAAATTCATGGGATTTCCTCCTGTTTTCGTGGATTTTCGCAAAATTTCGTTGCTCAATCCGTTTTGGTTAGCTTACAAGAATATTGTAACATGGGCGTTGTGGTTTGTCAATATTTTTTTGTTATTTATAATGAAAAATTTTGACGTTCCAATTAAAATAGAGGAACTTCAACAAGCACTCTCATAAAAACGTCCCACAACGCCGCCACGCCCCACAATATAAAAACTGCACAACACGCCAAAATTGCGAGGTTGAAGATTTTTCGGCGATTGTCTTGCTGTGTTATTGCCGTATCAAGCCACGCAAAAATCACTAGCAACAGAGCCATTCCTAGCACAATAACCGCCGCCCACAGTAAAACTGCGAATAACTCCACAATCGCTATGCCGAGCGGCTGTACAAACCAATTTATCAAGAAAATTGCGGATATTATTAAAATATTGGCTATAATCGTGATTTTAACCGATTTTTTGGCGAATTTGGCTAGTTTTTCGTGGGTTATTTTGGCGAAAACAGGTATTTTTGAGATTATTATTACCGCTGTCGCTAAAATTGTTGATATAATTGCTGTTGTTGCTAAAATATCCATGGGTTTCTCCTGTTTTCGTGGATTTTTGCGAGTTTTTGTTTGCTCAATCCATTTTATTTTGGTATGAAAATATTGTAGCATTGGTGGTGCGGTTTGTCAATGTTTTTGTTATTTGTCAATCAAAAATCAGCGTTGGATCGAGCCACACAAAAAATAAATTACCGCAACTATCGCAAGCAACGCAAACATCACAGAATAGAGAAAAAACGCAAGATACAGGGTTTTACGAAAATTGATTCGTTGCGTTATTTTCATGTCAAGCAAGGCAAAAATCGCTATCAGCACGGCTCCAGTCGCCAAACTTGGGAGCAAGTACATTCCTAGCCCTAAATAAGCAAGCCACAGCCACCCAAAAAACCACCCATTAAAAGCCATTCCAATCCGTGCCAATACGAGAGTTGTAAAACAAAAGCCTATCAAGGCGAAAATCGCAGCGTATTTCCCAAGTTTTTCGGTGTTTATTTTGTCAAAAATCGGCGTTTTGGTGGTTATCATTATTACTATCGACAAATTGCCGATATTATTATAGAAATTGTACGAAAATCCATGTTTACTCCTGTTTTCGTGGATTTTTGCAAGTTTTCGCTTGTTCAATCCGTTTTATTTTAGTATGAAAATATTGTAACATTGGCATTGCGGTTTGTCAAGCGAAAAATCCAACGGCGTTTTATCTGAATATATTGGGATTTTTGTTGTATGGGATTAGTAGTTGATTTTCTGCGTAAAATCTGCCGATTGCATCGCAAATTTTATCGTACAGCTCGTCTTTCACGACATTCTCAAATTCACGTCTGACTTTTAGCGTTTCTTCAAATTCGTCAAGAGAAATTTGACCGTTGTGAAATTGGTGCATAAACTGCCCAAACCCTTTTATTGTCAATAGTGCGTTGTATATTTCCTCCCTTTTGGCGGCGGAAAATAATCCGCTTTCGCACAAGTTTAGCGTTAAAAAATCGCAAAAATATTCAAAATCGCTATCCCAGTTGATATTGCCGTTATTTTGCGTTTCGTGTCTAAGTTTCTCGATTTGCCGCAGTAGTTCGCCTTGTAAATTGTTGGCTTGCCCCTGTTTTGGGACTAGGTTTTTCCAAATGTATTTGCATTGTTCTAAATATTTCATTTTGCACCTCGGATTTTGTAGTCAAACGAATGGATTTCTTTCGCTTGCAGGAATATTGTAACATGGGTGTTGCGGTTTGTCAATAGAAAAATCTAGCGTCGTTTTATCTGAGTATATCGGGATTTTTGTTGTATGGGGTTGGTAGTTGATTTTCTGCTAGCACTATTGTACCGTCCGTCAATTTCGCATTCATGTCCAATATCGAGAGCTTGTCGTCCTGCGATTTCTTCTCCAAATATGGATTTGTCAAGGTTGGCGAAACCACCGTACGTGCAATGCCAGCACTCGCAAACATCGCATTTAGCAAGGAAATAAGCAATTTTATTTCCGTTGCAAATAACAGCTTAAAAGCGTAATCTATCCGCAAATCCATAAGCTGCGAAAAATCCAAGTTATCCAACCATTTTTTATCTTTTATCGTTAATTTTTCCATTTTGACCTCCAATGTTGCAGAAACTTTTTACTTTTTCATTGTACTACAAATTTTCGGACGTGTCAAATTTTTCTGAAAATTTTCCAAAAAAAGGGGAGATTACTCTCCCCCAATCCTGCCAAAAACCCCTCGCCCAGCCAACGCAACCGCACAACTCACAAAAACGCTTAGGAAAAAACTAAACACCAAATTCCCAAACGCTAGAGCAGTAAGCACTCCAGCCGATACGCCCAGACAAAAGCCCACAACGCTGTAACCGCCAGCCGTCAGCACCTCTTGCTTTTGGGCTAAAATCTCCTTTTCGTTGACCCACAGCCCAATCATTTTGAGCGACAAGCCCACGAAAATCCCCAAAACCAACCCCAGTGTAGTACCGCCAAACCGCAAGCCGACTATCGCCCCAATTATGGCGGAAGTCGCCCACATGATGTCCAGTGCAACGGAGATTGGCAAGCCGTTTCGGCGTGGCACGGCTTGTTTCTCGGAGATTTCACTTTTCTCGGAA
>WRKK01000086.1 GCA_009782245.1 Defluviitaleaceae bacterium
CCCCCCCCGGCGCATCCCGCGAGGAAAAGGGCTGTCAAACTGGCTAATATAGCCAAAGTTGCGAACTTCTTCATGGTAAAAATCTCCTTTCGTTGGATATTGTGGAAATATCCAAGCTAAAATATTATTTACCAATAATTTAACATAATGCGGCGGGATATGCAAGAGTTTTTTTGTGCAAAAATATGGTTTTTGTACTAAGTTTTTTGTAAAATTTGTGCTATATTTTGGTAATTTTTGTTTTTTATGGTAAAATCGCCGAAAAATTTAGTTAAATTGCCTTTTTTGTAAAATTACAAACGTTTGAAATGCTGATGTTGTTGCATTTTTTGGAAATACAGTTTATAATAGAACCATAAACTAATTTTTGAAAGGTGGTTTTGAATTATGGGAATTGCTGATAAATTGGATATTTCTGATATAGTGAAATGTGCGGAAAAATTTTGCAAACTGTTAGATAATGCGTTAAAAAGCGAAAAAGACCTTGCAGAAAGCAAAACAGATGTTTTTTCGTTTGAAATTGCACGAGGTGCAACCATACAGTTTTTTGAAGTTTCGCTGGAATTATCGTGGAAAATGATGCAAAAATGGGTAGAAATAAACGACGACAAAAATATAGAGGGCAAGCCAAAACGTGAACTTTTCCGAGTGGCTTGCAGGTGCGGACTTATTGACGACCCCGTGCCGTGGTGGAAATTTTTTGAAAACAGAATTAAAATCTCATACATATACCACGAAAAAATGGCAGAAGAGGTGTTTGAAACAGCAAAAACATTTCGCCCATATTTAGAGGACTTTTTAGAAAGGTTGGAAGAACGCCGATGATTACCGAAAATGTAGAAATCCCCAAAACTACCTGCCCGCTGGTAGGCGGGGCCGTTAGCGAAAAAGAACTTGAAATTATTGTAAACTTGCTGAAAATTCACGTGCCAAATTGTGATGTTTTGGCGTACGGCTCACGGTTTAAGAATACCCACAGAAAAACTAGCGATTTAGATTTAGCCGTAGTTGCCGAAAAACGCTTGTCATTCTCGGCATTGACAAACCTCGTGTACGATTTTATGGAAAGCGACTTGCCGTTTTCGGTTGACATATTGGATTATAATGCAGTCCCTGAACACTTTAGGGAAAATATCGACAGGGGAAACGCTGTTATTTACAGGGGCGGTAATCATTATGCAAATACTTAATATATCGCACAGCAAGCGTGAACGGAGCGATTTTCACCAAATAATAGAAAGCGGCTTTGGTGATGATATTTATTTGTTTGTGCATTTTATAAATCCTGTAATTGTGGTGTTTGACGGCAAAGAGTGCATAACTGACAGCAACGCTTGCATAATTTACACGCCAGGCAAGCGGCAGGAATACAAAAGCCACGATGGCGTTTTTTTGAACAATTTTATAGTGTTTAAGGCGAAATATGCGGAATACAGCCAGTTTACAGCAGAATATCCGCTGCCGCAAAATGAAATTTTTTACATAACCAACGGCGACGAAATAACGCACATAATGGAAAAAATAACGTATCGCATAACCAATAAATTGTTCGATTTTTCGGTAGAAATTGACAAATATACCGAAAAATTATTTGAAACTTTGTGCAAATTGTCCGTGAATAATAATCCGAGCAAAAAGCGTACTTTTGAAATTAAGCAACGATTTTTGGCAATGCGAAACGAAATTGCCAAAAATCCCAAAGATTGGACGGTTGCCAAAATGGCAAAACACGTGTGGTTTACCCGCAGTCGCTTTAGCGTGTTATACAGGGAATTTTTCGCAATATCGCCTAGCACCGATTTAATCAACCTAAAAATAGAATACGCCAAAAACCTATTAAAAACCACCAAAAAACCAATATCAGAAGTTTCGGAATTGTGCGGCTATTCTAGCGTGGAGCATTTTATTGGGATTTTTGGTCGGCAAGTTGGGTATACGCCGTTGCAGTATAGGAAGTTTCAGAAATGAACTTGATGCTTGATATGGGACGGGTGGAACACCATATGGTGAGCAAATGTCCACCCCCATGGTTGGGGGTAAACGGGCGGAATGGTTGGGGGTAAACGGGCGACCGAGGACGGTCGCCCCTACAAAACGCCGCCCGTTTGCCCATACCGATATTATTAAATTCAACCCTCGCCCCGTCTGCCTATCGCCTGCCCGCCGGCAGGCGGGGCAGACAGACCAATTTTTAATATTTATTCACACTTTTTACAACTTTATGCAAAACCTCATTGCATAAAAATACCAAAATTATGAATGACACGCCTATCGGGAACAACGCCTCTAGTGTGATAAATTCTAATATTAGGCTGGTCATAAAGAAGAGTACCGCAATGCCAGCACCAAAGGCGGCGAGTTCGTAGCCGACTAGCTTGGAGATTATTTTAGATTGAAAACGGTTAGAGGTATCGCTGACCAGGGTTGGCAACAGCGGTGCAAGCCCAAAGCCAGTTAAAGCCATGCCCACAACGTTGCTAGTAAAGTACAGCACGGCAATGCCGCCAAGTGCAATCACGCAACCCATGCGAATTATCGGCACTTCTTTAATGCGTTTTGCCAGCCAGCCAAAAAACATACGTCCCAGAGTCATAAAAAGGTAGTAGACTGTTGAAAAAATGCCCACCGCATAAGGGCTTAAGCCACGGCTTTCTACTAAAACAATACCAGTAAAAAATACCAAAGTGTAATCTGTGCCGCCCAAAAAGAAGAAAGTTAGCACCTCTACCGCTTGATGCCACTTTTTGGTAAGATAATTTTCTGGTGCTTGGTTTTCGGTTTCTTCGGATTTTTCGGCTGATTTTTCAGTTTCTTCGGGGGTTTCGTTTATCCAAACTTTTTTGTACATACTTATCAGCAACATTACGGCAACAACGCCCAACATAGCTGTAATAACAAAATAGCCCGTCCGCCAAGTTGCAACCGCCATCATTTGTGCCATAATTAGCGGAGTAAGCGCCGCCCCGCCGCCCCAAAAACAGTGCATCCAATTATTGTGCCGTGCGGTAAAATGTTTCGCCATGTAAGAGTTCATGCTAGATGCCATTGCACCCGTGCCAAGCCCATAAACAACAATAGAAATAAGCACCATTATAAAATTGGGCGAAAGTGCCAGCATAACAAAGCCAACGCCCATTATAACCAAACCGCATAAATAAATAGTTTGCAAGTACATAAAGCGGTTCAACCGAGCCAACATAACGCCCGCCAAAGTATATGTAACAGAATATCCCACAAGAATATAGCCAGAATGGGCTATTGTTAGTGTTAAATCGTAATAAATGCCAAGCCACGAAACGGTAAAAGCACCGTCTGGAAAGCCCACCACAAAGTAGCTTAACAAAATTATTACCAAAAGAAGTGTCTTACTAGAGTTATTTTGAATTTTTTGCATTTTCTGCTAGTTTTTCCTTTCAAAGCTATACAAGATTTTTGCATTATTATGCAGTATCCTGTAGTATTTTTATGCAACCCAGCTGGAAAGTGGAAAAAATCCCAAAATTTCCAACTGGACTACAAATTACAGATAATATTTTCCAAATTACACGGAACGGGCGACCGAGGACGGTCGCCCCTACGGTCGGCGTTTTGTAGGGGCGA
>WRKK01000087.1 GCA_009782245.1 Defluviitaleaceae bacterium
TCTGGCAAATCTACCCTGTTACGTGCTATAATAGGAATGTACGAACGTGAAGAAATGCCCGTTTTTATCGGCAAACAAGGCTTTAACGAAACCTCTTTGCAAGATTGGCGTTCCCAGTTTGCTTATGTTGACCAAAGTTGCAAGCTGTTTAACGTTAGCATAGCCGAAAATATCGCATACGGCAGAGTTGACAACTTGCCAACGCAACCCGAAATAGAAACCGCCGCCAAACGTGCCTTTGCCCACGATTTTATCGCCAGTTTAGAAGACGGCTACAACACAGATTGCGGCGAAAAAGGCGATTCGCTTTCTGGCGGACAAAAGCAACGGGTTGCAATAGCCCGTGCATTAGCCAAAAAAGCCCCCATTTTAGTATTCGACGAGGCGACTTCTGCACTAGATAAAGAATCCGAAAAATACATAATGGAAACCATCGAAACCCTGCGTAACGACCACACAATCCTCATAACAACGCACAATTTGGACAATATCGTAACAGCAGACTGCATAATCGTAATGGAATCGGGCAATGTAGCAGAAATCGGCACACATGACGAACTAATGGCAAAATTCGGCGTATACAAACGCCTGTTTGAAGAACAAGAACGTTAAACAAGAACGCTAAAATAACGAAAACAACAAAAATAAACACCAGAAAGGGATTTTTTTATGGATATTGATAAATTGAACTTAAACCCAGAAAAGCGGCAAATTTTAGAAGAGATGCAAATGCTTGTGCCAGCCGTAAAGGCGATTTTTGATTATGGTTTTATTCCAACCGAAGACGACATTGTGGAATTTACCGAAGAAATGTACGAACTAGCAGAAAAAATGGAACCCCAGCTTACAAGGCCGCTGTACACAATATTCCCCAGAGATGCCGATATTTTTGAAACAGGCATAAACACGCTACGGAAGCACGAAGTAAAATATATGAAACAGGGCATAGAATTTTTTGCGAATTATAAAAAATTACACGGGCTTTCCATCGAGAGCGACGAACTGCTGTTGCTTATTGCCGCACGAACGCTGCCGATAGAACTAAGCCAAGACTCGCAATTTAAGCAAGAGCCTATCTCGGACGAGGAATCCGATCAACGTTGGAAAATTTTTGTGTCAGTCGCCGATATTGACGAAGAGGCACGAAAAAAATTCCAACCTAAGGAAAGTTCGCAAACGCCGAAAATGAGCTACGAAGAATTTAAGGATTACGCCATTGAAAGTTTAACCAAAATTTTTAACAAGGATAACAAAGATACCGTTGAAATTAGGGTAAACGTCGCGCACCGCAACGACGAAACCCCTTACGAGGCAATCCACGTTTGGGATAAAACCAAAAATGTGCAGCGCGGCAACGGCTTTGTTGTAGAGCCGTTCTACGAAGACTATTGCAAAGGCGTGCCAATAGGCGATATAATGCTACATATCGTAAAAACGCTGGAAGAATCAGAAGATTTTGTTAAAAATATGGATCTCGATATGAAAAATTTTGACAAAGTTAAGCCCAAGCTAATGCTCCGCGCCCTAAGCTACGATCTTAACAAAAAACTTTTAGAAGACCATGTTTACAAACGCTTTGGCGATGTTGCAATGGTAGTTTATATGCTAATGAAACGTGATAAAAGCGGCTTGACCACCTCAAAAATTCCCAAAAAATTACTCGAAGATTGGGAACTATCAGAAGAGGAACTTTTTGATTTCGCTGAAGAAAATACGCTGAAACTATTCAAGCCCATGATTATGCAGGCGGAGGCCATGCTGAAAGGCATGATGCCGCAAAAATATCCCGATAAAAATAAATTTTTTATGGAACCCGATTTTAAGCTGAAAAAATCCATGATTGGCACATATCATGTTTTTGCCGATGAGGGGCGAAACGCCGCAACTATGCTGTTTATAAAAGGTATACCCCAAAAATTAGCCGAAATTTTGAACGACGATTTTTATCTTGCAATGATGGAATACACCTTTGTAGCCCTGCACGTCAAGAAAAAAACGCCGCTTAGAATAATAAGGCAGCTAATCGAAAACGATAAAAAAAATCCGTACATCAACAAGGACGAATTTTTAACCCACAACGTATACGAATACAACCGTGAAAGCGGCGTTTTACGCATGGTGCCGCCAGACGAAGAATAAAAGCCAAAAAGCCCTGGAGAATTGTTGGCTGGTGCAAGCACTTTTTGTTGCGTTGCCGTTAAATCTGCTGTTGGTGCTTACTTTGGGTGTGATTTTTGCCGTAAGCGGTAGAACTTGCCGCAGTTTAGAAGTTGCTTGAATATGTTGCTTGAACATAAAGAAAGGTGAATTTATGGAAAACAAAAAAAGTTTGCAAGAAACGTACGACCAATATTTGGCGGAATATAATCAAGTAAAATCGCAAAATTTTTCGTTGGATATGTCCCGTGGCAAGCCTAGTGCCGAGCAGTTGGATTTGTCCGCTGGGCTGCTGAATATTTTGAAAAATGACGATTGTTTGATTGGAGATACCGAAGATACTGAAAATTCAAAAAATTTGATTGATTGCCGCAATTATGGCGGCATAGATGGGATTCCGCAAATGAAAACTTTGTTTGCCGACCTTATGCAAGTATCCCCGCAAGAGGTGCTAGTTGGCGGAAACTCTAGTTTAACGCTTATGTACGATAGCCTTGTGCTGTTTGCGTTAAGTTCCGCCGCAAACGGCAAGCCCAAAATTTTATGCCCCGCGCCAGGCTACGACCGCCATTTTTTTATGACAGCCGCTTTGGGTTTTGATATGATTACTATACCAATGACCGCCGCGGGCCCAGATATAACCGCAATACGCCAACATATAACCGATGCCGATGTTGTCGGCATTTGGTGTGTGCCAGTTTATTCTAACCCGCAGGGGCTGGTTTATTCTGACGAAACTATCGAGCAGCTTGCCGCACTAAAACCCGCCGCGCCAAACTTCAAAATTTTTTGGGATAACGCTTACATTACGCATTCCTTTGACGGAACGCCGCCCAAAACGCTCAACTTATTACGCACCGCCCAAAAATACGATAACTACGATATGCCGCTAATGTTTACCTCGTTCTCCAAAATTACTTTTCCTGGTGCTGGCGTTGCGGCAATGGCGGCATCGCCCAATAATTTGGCTAAAATGCGCAATAATATCAGCCTAAAAACCGTCGGCCCCGATAAAATTAACCAGTTGCGACACACAAAATTTTTCCCCACCGTTGCCGATATTTATCTGCATATGAAAAAACACGGCGAAATTTTATCGCCAAAATTTGACGTGGTTATAAATGCACTAACAGAAAATTTTGGCAAGCCCGATAATCTGACAAAAGCCCAAAAAGTCCGCTGGCTTAAACCCAACGGCGGCTATTTTGTATCGGTAGATGTTTTGTCAGGTTGTGCCAAACGTACCGTGGAACTATGCTCGGCGGCAGGACTAATAATAACGCCAGCAGGTGCAACTTTCCCCCACGGCAAAGACCCGCATGACGAAAATATCCGCATTGCACCCACCTTCCCCACAATACCAGAACTGCAAAAAGCTATGTCGCTGTTTTGTTTGGCTGTGAATATTGCAACGCTGGAGAAAATAATGAATGACGGGTAAACGGGCGAACAGATAAAACGGGTAAACGAGCAAAACGGGCGACCGAGGACGGTCGCCCCTACAAAAATGCCCCCCCTCCCCGTAGGGGCGACCGTCCTC
>WRKK01000088.1 GCA_009782245.1 Defluviitaleaceae bacterium
ATCATCCGTATATAAAGCACGTGGATTCCATATCCGATTTAATCAGCAAGATAATTGACATTGAATTGAAAGATTACACAAATTGTCAAGTAAAACCTGACGATTACGAAGAAATTGTGCTAACGCCAGACGAATATCGCAAAACGGTGCTAAGCAAGGATTACAACGCCGAGGATTTCATTTATGGCGAAGTTTGTCCAGATTGCAAGAGCAATCGGCTTGTTAAAAATGGAACTTGCAAGGTTTGCTTGGATTGCGGTTGCACGACTGGGTGCAGTTAGATTTAACGGTAAATTTTTGGGATTACTAAAAACAACCTTACCAATCTTACGCACGTGTGAGTGGACATTATTCGCAATATATTAAAAATATGTGTTTAATATATTGGCAATATTGCACAAAAAAAGCGGTTTAATACCCGCTTTTTTTGTATGCCCTAAAATGCCGCAAAAACAGCCCAAAACCCAAGGGAATTGCCCGTTTTAACACTTTTTTAACAATTTTAATATTTTTGAAATATTTTGTAAAAAACACTTGATTTTTTTGAAACCTTGTAGTATACTAGTTTCATAGTAATTTTGAATTAAAGAGGTGTTAAAGTTATGCAAATGCAAAGCCGCAGAGAAATGCGAAAATTAGCACGCGAAAATAAAAAGCTGCTAAAAGCCCAAATGAGAAGTAGCACTTCTCATGTACAAAAAAGATACTTTTCACTAATGTTAGTTCCGTCCTATTCGTCGGGAAAAACACGTAGCCTTAAAATACCGTACGCAACGTTTTATATACTACTGTTTCTGTTTTTGGCGGTTGGTGCGGTGGTGCTTACCTTGTATTTACGCACCCAGTTTTTAATGCAGGTTGCACAAGATACCGCTGTATCGCTGGAACAAGTAAACGAGGCTTACGTTACCTTGCAGGAACTAACCGAAGAAGAACGCTTGCGCCTAACGGAAGAAAGCGTTAATTTGCGTAGTGCATTAACCCAAGAACGCATACGTGGAGAAGCGGAGCAACAACAGCAACGTCTAACCTACCTGGAAAGTTTGGAGAGTATTCAAGAATATTTGGCTGGTTTAGAGTTGCAACTGGAACAGTTTGAAATCTATAGGCAAGAAATTTTGGACAGACTAAGTGCCAGTGCCTATATTCCCGCTGTGCGTAATATGTTAAACGAAATGCACCAATCCCAAATAGAACTAATGGTGTCATTAAGCGATTTGGCGGAATATTCCGCCGCAAGACGGGCAAGATTAGCAAGTGAAAACACTAGCGATATAATGCTTTTGGCAGCCCACGAAACACCGCCAATCGCAGAAGAGGACGCAATACTAAACGACCTGTTTGACCAAATTGCACTACTAGAACTTACAATAGAAATAAGCACAGAACTATACACCCAGCTAGACCAAGGTGTGCGCAACATTTCAACGCACCTTACCAACTATCCCACAATAAGGCCTGTTAATGGCAGAGTTACATCGGGATTTGGCTGGCGGCGCAACCCTTTTGGCGGCGGTAGCGAGTTTCACGAGGGAATTGACATCGCCGCACCTACTGGTACGCCTATAATAGCTACTGGCGGCGGCAGAGTAACCTTTGCTGGCTGGAGCGGTGCTTACGGCAACAAAGTAATAATCAACCATGGTAATGGGTTGCAAACCTTGTACGCACACGCCTCCGCCATATTGGTTAATGTGGGGCAATATGTAACCCGTGGCGAAACTATCGCCCGTGTGGGTTCTACTGGCCGCTCCACTGGCCCGCACGTACACTACGAAGTAATCCAACATGGCAGAAGTGTAAACCCAGTTAATTTTTTCCTACGCTAAGCCAAAAATATCCTAAAAACTGGGAAATGACTGAAAAATGACTGTAAAATAAAGGCAAAATAAAGGTAAAAAAACGCAAATCATGTAGTGGCGGGTGGCGTTTCTCGGCGACTGCCCGCCCACTACATAAACCCCAGCCAATGGGCAAAACGCTTTCTACATATGCTTGCGAAAAATTTTAATTTGATTTGCGTTCAAAATTTTGATGAAATCAGAATAAAACCAGAATAAAATCAAAATAAAAATTAGATAGGATTTGAATTTATGCCAAAAGAAAAAGACAGGAAAGATTATGACAAACCTGCCAGCACATTTATTGGCACTGGTATAACGCTAAAAGCCCAAAAATTATCAGGCTCGGAGGCTGTACGCATTGACGGCTTGTTTTTAGGCGATATAAATTTGGAGGGCTATTTGCAAGTGGGCGAACCTGGCCGCATAGAGGGCAATCTGCAAGTATCGTACGCACTAATAGCTGGCGAAGTTTTCGGCGATATTGTTTGCAGAGCAACCGTGCATCTATCTAGCACTGCCCGTGTACACGGCAACATTACAACGGGTCGCATTATAATGGACGAAGGCTCGATTTTTTACGGCGTGTGCCAAACACGGGACGAAGTGCCGAAAATAGTAAGCAACGCCGCATAAAGCAACAAAACAACCCCAAAAAGCTGAAAAATCTACAATAGAAACCAGAAAAAACCAGAAAACAGAAGAAAACAGAAAGACGGAAAATATGCCAATAAAAGTTCCCGATAAGTTACCCGCAAAAGAGGTGCTAAAGCTAGAAAAAATATTTGTCATGGACGAATCCCGTGCTTTTACGCAAGATATACGTCCGCTGGAAATAGCTATAGTTAATCTTATGCCCCTTAAAGAGCCTACGGAAGTGCAACTTTTAAGGCTGTTGGGCAATACGCCGTTGCAAATAAATATTACTTTGTTGCATATGGCAAGCCACACATCAAAAAATACCGCTGCGGATCATTTATCCGCTTTTTATCATGTCTTTGAACAAGCCCGCAAAAAACGCTTTGACGGCATGATTATTACAGGCGCACCCGTTGAAACCTTGGCGTTTGAACAAGTAACCTATTGGGACGAACTATGCAGTATTATGGCGTGGTCTTTGGAAAATGTTACTAGTGTTTTGCACATATGTTGGGCGGCACAAGCGGGATTATACTACCATTACGGCATAAAAAAGCAGCCAACCGCCAGCAAAGTGTTCGGCATTTTTTCGCATACAAAATCCAACAAAACCGCCGAAGATTCCGACATTTTGCGGGGCTTTGACGACGTTTTTTTTGCACCCCATTCACGCCACACAACCGTCAGCGAAAGCGATATTGTCAACCAAAAAAACCTAACTTTGTTAGCAACTTCCCCGCAAGTCGGCGTTTACATAGCGGCAAGCACCGATTTACGGCGGCACATTTTCGTAACAGGCCACCCAGAATACGACCCTCTCACACTAAAACAAGAATACCTCCGAGACAAGGAAAAAGGACTACAAATAAGCCCCCCCGAAAACTATTTCCCCAACAACGACAGCACAGCCCCCCCAATAGTAGCCTGGCGCTCCCACGCCAATCTACTATTCAGCAACTGGCTAAACTATTGCGTTTATCAGGAAACGCCGTATAGGCTGTAGGTTCAAAATCAAAACCGTGGGGCGCTGCCCCACACCCCGCAAGGAGCGCGCCCCTTGACCCGCTAAAATTTTTAATGGTTTTTGGTGGTAAATTTATGATATATTGGTTAAATTTGCGGTGGTTTTTCCGTAGGGAATGCCGAAACGCACAAACGGGCGACCGAGGACGGTCGCCCCTACAAAAACGCCACCCGTAGGGGCGACCGTCCTCGGTC
>WRKK01000089.1 GCA_009782245.1 Defluviitaleaceae bacterium
TCTGCTCTGCTCTGCTCTGCTCTGCTCTGCTCTGCTCTGCTCTGCTCTGCTCTGCTCTGCTCTGCTCTGCTCTGCTCTGCTCTGCTCATTTTGCGTATGGCATAATTTTGCATATTTGTCAAGCCCTTTCTGAAACTTTTTTAAAACCTTGCTGATACTATTATAAAGGCTGATTGTTGGTTTGTCAAATGTTTTTTTGTGGAAAAATATTTTTTTCTGCCCCTAGCTAAACTCTCCCTAATTCTCGCTCAACAATGTTGATTTGTTTTCAAAATCTATTTGATAGCGTATAGCTTGGTGGTTTTATCAGCATACCGTCTGTAAGGCAAATTTCTAGTATACAGCGGTTTTGGTCTTACTTATTGTTTGCATAATAGATATTATCAATCCGTAAACTATTAACTGCAAACACAACAGAATGATTAAAATATTTAGCAGCTTTTACAGGGATAGTAAACGCCTTGCCCCATAATTCGTGCAATGCGGCTATAGAAAATTTTTCAGATGCCACAAAATTTATCAACATTTCTTTTGTTTGCACGGTAATTTCAACGTTTTCAACTTCCAATAAATTCTTATGATAATCATTAACATCATTTGGGTTTAAGATTCTTTTCTTTGACAAATCAGTTTTGTCCGCAATTAGGAGAGCCGCACCAACTGCACTTTTAATATTATTTCCGTTTGAATGGTATGCGATTGCCTGAACTATCACGTTTTTCTCCAGTAGTGTTACATTGGTTTTGCTTAAAAATTTAGTACACATTTGTGCACTCTTTAGTGCATGGCTTTTTTTACCCGAAATGCAACCTATATCGTGGAGTAATCCTGCAATTTTTCCAATTTCAATAATTCTTTTATCAAAATTTAGCCCAATCAACATTTCTTCTACCCTATTTGAAACAAAATTCGCATGGTAACTACCATGACACGCTGTAAAAACTTCTGGGTCTGTTTCATTTATGGAAGATAACAAGTCGTTCAGTTCTATATCAGCATGAAGAATTTCAAAATCGCGCACTTTAATTTTCCGCCTTTCGCAAAATATAATGACTATCGTTTTTATCCATAATTCCTCGCAAATTTTATAGTAGAATTTTCCCGACACAAATGCTTATTCTGTAGGAGAGTGGCTTATCTCCAATATGCCCGCACAATGGGATATTTGATGATACATCATTGTGCAATGGCTTAGCAGTTTGCCCCACAGTTCTGAATACACAAAATAGAACTCCTCGTCGTCCCACTCATTACCGCAAGATATTTTGCATTTATCAAGGCTCTCTCTATTTTGAAAACCAACATCTCCAATGATAATCGTCCCTGCACTGTTTAGATGAGTTAGTAAAGTTTGGATAAATTCTATTTTTTCAATATCTGTCAAATGATGGAGTGCATATGTGCTGATAATAAAATCAAATTTTTCGCCGCTTAGTTCACATGGCAAGCCTTTGGAAAAATCATATTGAATCAACGTGGCGTTTGGCATTTTGGCTCTCGATTGGTTAAGCATTTCACTTGAAAAATCAACGCCTATAATTACATTGCCAGATTCATATAGTTTGAGAGCAAGCGTACCTGTGCCTATTCCAATATCTAAAATTTTTGCGGGGCATTTAACCATGATTGCATTGTAAACAGCGTTCATTAAATTTTTATAGCCAGCAAAAGGGTATAAATCTTTTTCGTCTGTGATGTCAACGGATTTATCATATCCGTTAGCCCACAAATCAAATCCGTGATTATCTAACATAGTTACCTCCGAAAATATAAGCTAACTCGCCACCGCTATAAGAACGGTAGCGAACAAAATAATTATACCACACCACAAAAAATTTGTAACAAAAATTTCCTAAACCGCCAAATCATGCACCGAAAAACTATAACGCCCGCCGTCATCGCCGCCTTTATTGCGGAGATACTCAACTTCACAAACATCATAATCATATCCCCAATTAAAATATCAGATAAAATTTAAGCCGAATAAATTCCGCATTTCGTCCGTCAAAGATGTTATAAATAAGGCATTTTCGCAGACATACGTGCCAAATCGCACTTGCGGTAGAATAATCCTATAGCAGTCATTTACCTTGCTACCGTTGGCGGTGTCAACATCTTCGTCTAATTTGCCATTTTGGATAATCCAATCTCGGTCGAAACCCAATTTTGCTAAATCCGTTTTGGATATTGCGGAAATATTCGCACCTGTGTCAACCTTAAAAGGTCGCCGTAACAGCGGTGCAACAAAATTATTGGGTTGGACATACAAATAAATCCACGTAAACCAGTTATTGTCTATGCGTAACCTACTCATAGTACATTCCACCAATCTCTGCCCTCGACAATCGTAACATTTTCAAGGGTTCGTAGCAAGTCGCTTTCAATCGATATTGCCTCGTCTCGTGTGTCGCAAATATATAGCATATACCCAGGGTCCATGTAATCGTCTTCCTCCAAATACTGGAAAACCATGAATTTATCGGGATATTGCGAGCGGATCTCGTACGAACTCGTCAAAACCCTATCTTCTATTTTTAACATAATAGCAACTCCTTTTTATTTTTAGTATAACATTTTTGCTGAAATTTGTCAAAATTTTTGCGGACGGAAAAGATAATGCTTATAATGTGAACTCAAGTTATTTTTTTAGCAGTTCCAACTCCATGCCGTTTTAAGTCCTCTTGGCAAAAATTAAAATCCCAATTAAGAGTATGCGGAATAAATTTAATGATAGTCAAAGGTTCTTCTCCGTTGTATATTACCTCTCTATCTGGGTCATTCGTGGCAAACAATGATAATTTATCTTTGACATTGCTTATGTCTACCACATGAATATATCCGCTTGACAGCCCTTTGAAAGATTTATCTTCTAACGTTGGTATGTTATGTGTAACATTGACTATTTTTAATGGCTCTGCCAATAAATCATTTGACCAGTTCCATTGGCGATAACCTATATTGCAATTAGTTTCATATCCCACAGGAAACAACCCATTATCTATATCTATTATAAACAAAGATGCTATCCCTATGTGCGGAGTTAAAAATACGCTACCCTTTAACTCGATTATTTGCTTAGATGCACCGAAATACATGATGTTTGGCAATTCGTTGAAATTCATATTATACCTCCTGATATAAATTAACTCGCCACCGCCAAAAGAATGCTACCAAATAAAATAATTATATCAAATCACAAAACAATCTACAACAGATTTCGCAAAATTTCTAAACCGCCAAACTATTTCATTTTGCGAA
Source organism: Defluviitaleaceae bacterium (assembly GCA_009782245.1). Classification (GTDB taxonomy): domain Bacteria; phylum Bacillota; class Clostridia; order Lachnospirales; family WQUN01; genus WRKG01. The sequence goes on from WRKK01000089.1 coordinate 3,259, forward strand.
CAAAAAATTTAGTTGCTATTTTATGTCAATTTCCATTTCCATTCCTGCGCCCTCCCAATCGTGCGGACGTTGCAAAAATCCTAATTTCTTATAAAAACCTTCTTTTCCTTTTGTACTCATAAGACACAACGATACAGATGTTCCAGGAATGCTAGTTTCTTTTACATATTCGATTAACTTTTCTACCAATTTTGTGCCGATACCTTTTCCTTGATATTTTGGCAAAACCCAAACATCGTTTATGTAATAGAATATTGCCGCATCGCCCAGCAAGCGAGCTATTCCCACTATTTCGTTATCCATTGTTGCAGTAACAGAAAACAACTGATTGGCCAATGATCGCTCCGTTTGCTGTTTGGTGGTCAGCGGATCGCCCATTTTACTTTCAAATAGGATATATTCGTCTGCTGTTAGTGTGTTTTCTTTGTATTCAATTTTCAAATTAACACCGCCTTGTAAATTTTGCCGCCGCCATAAGAACGGCG
>WRKK01000090.1 GCA_009782245.1 Defluviitaleaceae bacterium
GACCCGCCTGCCGCGGGCAGGGGACGGTCGCCCCTACCTGACCGCCGTCAGGCGGGCGGGGACGCATATTGTAGGGGCGACCGTCCTCGGTCGCCCGTCCCCCTATAAATCGCTTAAGTTAATGACAGTACCGTCTGGCTAATCCTCCCAAGGGCGTGGCATATATAAATCGCGCATACGTAAAAATTCGTTATAGTCGTCTGTAAAGAAGTGAGCCCCTGTATCGGCATCGATTAGTACGTAAAACAGCCAGTCGCCCGTTGCGGGGAACAACGCCGCATGAATTGATGCCAGTCCAGGGTTGGAAATTGGGCCTAAAGGCAAGCCCGTAACCCGATACGTATTAAACGGCGAATCATATTCTAAATCGGAAAACATAACCCGTGCTAAGTGAATACCCCGTGCGTAAGCAACGGTTGCATCGATTTGCAACGGCATATTTATCGCCAGCCTGTTAAGTATTACCCGCGCCACCATTGGGCGTTCTTCGGGTACACGCACCTCGCGCTCAATTATAGATGCCATTATAACAATTTCGTCTATTGTCATGCCCATATCTGCCGCCCGTTGCCGATATTCAAAAGTGAACACTTCGTTAAACTGGCTTAACATATTGGTAATAACCTCAACGGGAGTTGGGTTAGCAGAAATAAAATAAGTATCTGGGAACAAATAGCCCTCTAAGCGGCTGGGGCGAATGGCAATATCATTCAAAAAGCTATAGCCAAAATCGTGATTATTGGCGACTTCCATAAATTCTTCCGCTGTAAAAAAACCACGGTTTTCTAGGTAAATAGAAATGCTTTCTTGGGTAAAACCCTCGGGTATTGTAATGCGGTTTTCTTCGGCAAATACAATGGGGCTGGCTCGTAGACGGGCGTTTATTTGCGGAGTGCTTAAACTTTGGTTTAACATAAAGCTGCCTGGCTCGTAATCTTCGTTTCTGCCCATTAGCATCATTTCTGCCCTAAATAGCCATTGGCTTTCTATTATGCCCAAATCTTCCAACATTTGTGCAACTTCTTCCATAGATGTAACTTCTTCTAAAACAAATTCAACATCGTAATCGTAACGCTCGCGGGTAAGGCGATAGGCTAACTCTTCGCCAAATTCTAGCCCTTGCAGGGTGTATACGTAAACCAGCCGCCCCACAATAACAAACAGCAACGCACTAAAACAAATCCCCAACAGCCACGAGAGAGAATTTACCATAAATTTCAACATAAAAAAACCTCCTTTTTGTGCGATTTTGCGTGCCTACTGATAAAATTGGCAAAATTGACCAAATTGACCAAATTGACAAAATCGATAAAATCAATAAAATTGACAAAAACAGTAGACACGCAAAAAGTTAGTAAAAACTAATCGCCAAAAGAAATACCCAAACTTTTGCCAACTTGTATTAACTCGTTATCCAAGCTGACACGTTTGCTTAAGCCCATAGCGGTGCTGCCTGTTGCGGAACTGCCAAGCACAACTTCTAGGCTTTCAAAATCCATAACACCATTTCTAAGGCAAACCATGTTGCCAAACTGCCCTTTTTCTATCATATCGGCGGCTTTTACGCCGTAACGTGCCGAAAGCAGTCTGTCGGCGGGTGAAGTATCGCCGCCACGTTGGATATGCCCAAAAGTGCAGTGGCGCACTTCGTTTGTAACGTGTTTTTCTATATCGTTGGCTAATTTTGCGGCTATACCGCCAAAACGTATGGCATCGGGGCTATCTTCTACAACTCTGCCAACGACGGCTTGTCCGCCTTTTTCGGCTGCGCCCTCGGTTACAACGATAATTGTAAAATGCTTGCCAGCCGCCTCACGAGCCTTTATTTTGTCAATTACTTTTTCCAAAGTGTAGGGTATTTCTGGTATAAGAATAACGTCAGCACTGCCAGCTATACCAGAATGTAGTGCTATCCAGCCAGAAGAGCGGCCCATAACTTCGGCGACCATAACTCTGTGGTGGCTTTCTGCGGTGGTATGTAGCCTGCCTAAATTTTCTGTTACGATATTAACAGCGGTATCAAAGCCGAAAGTGGCTTCTGTAGATGCCAAATCGTTATCGATAGTTTTTGGCACACCGACCACATTAACGCCCTTACGGGCAAAATCGCGGGCACTAGTTAAAGTGCCGTCGCCGCCTAGCACAACAAGTGCGTCAACGCCCTCGTTTTTCATGTTCTGCACAGCCACGTCCGAAACGTCTTTTTTGACCTTTTCGCCGTTTTCTTCCACGGTGTAATCAAACAAATTATCCTTGTTAGAGCTGTACAATATTGTGCCGCCACGGTGCAAAATACCGCTTGTTGTTTGCGGCGTAAGTTCCACAAAATCGTTGTTATACAACCCTCTGTAGCCAAATTTATAACCAATAAGGTCGTATTTTGGGCTACAAGCACGCACTAAGGCGTAAATTACTGCATTTAGGCCTGGCGCATCGCCGCCGCCTGTTAAAACTGCTACCTTTTTTTTTGCCATTGACTAGAAACCTCCCAAATTTGAGCAATCGCTCTTATTATGCTACCGTCAAAATTTAGTATTTTTATTTACATTTAGTATCATAGCACAAATTGTTAATTTGCACAAGTTTTTTTATTTGACGAACAACTTGACGAACAACGTACAAATTTTGTGATATTTGCGGCGTTTATAGATATTTTTTGGTTTACGGCAGAACATTGCCAGCGGCACAATAAATTTTGTACCATTCTTCACGGGATAATGTTACGGAATATGCGCCCGTGATACCTTTTAGGCGTTCGGCGTTGGTTGTGCCAGGTATTGGCTGTATTTTGGCGGGATGCCGCAATATCCAGGCAATAACGACAGCTTCGGCGGTAATATTGTGTTCTTTGGCTATTTCGGATATTGCCTTGTTTAGTTCTGGAAATTTCGGGTTATCCAAAAATACGCCCTCAAAAAATCCGTACAAAAAGGGCGACCATGCTTGAATGGTTATGTTTTTTAGGCGGCAAAATTCTAAAATGCCGCCGTCGTGGTCTACGGAGGGCGGGTTGGTCATATTTACGTTAAAGCCCGCATCTATAATGCCCGTGTGTGCTGGCGAAAATTGCAGTTGGTTGGCTATTATTTTGTGGTCGCCCAAATATTTTTGCAGCAACTTAATTTGACCAGGATTTTGGTTACTAACGCCAAAATATTTTACTTTTCCTGCGGTGTGTAGCGTTGTAAAAGCCTCGGCGACTTCTTCTGGTTCAAACAGCGTATCGGGGCGGTGCAGCAAATAGACATCGGTGTAATCGGTATCTAGGCGTTTTAGGCTGTTATCTAGTGCGGTTATTATGTGTTGTTTGGAAAAGTCAAATTGTCCCTTTTTTATGCCGCCCTTTGTTTGAATGTAAACCTTATCACGGGCGATATTTTCCGTTTTTAGTGCCTTTGCAAAAACCGTTTCGGATTCGCCGCCGCCGTATATATCGGCGTGGTCAAAAAAATTTACTCCGTTTTCCAGTGCTGTTTTAAGTAACGCACCCAAAACTTTCGGCTCTAGCGAGGCTATACGCATACAGCCCAACGCAATAGCGGAAGTTTCCAACTTTCCGCCTATTTTTAATGTTTTCATAATGTTTCCTCCTGTTGTTAAGGTCAAAACCGTGGGGCGCCCGCCTGTCGGCGGGCAGGCTGCCCCACATACTGTCATTAACTTAAACGATTTATGGGGGGGGACGGGCGACCGAGGACGGTCGCCCGTCCCCTACAATACAGGCTAAAGTTAATGACATTGTGCCCCACACCCGCCAAGGCGCTGCCC
>WRKK01000091.1 GCA_009782245.1 Defluviitaleaceae bacterium
TCCGTTTGATTGACGAAAATGGGCAAAATCTCATACGCCGACAAATGAACGAAATGCCCGCTCTTGTGCCACCGTTTGGCCCAGAGCATAACAACGCAAGTTTGGCGGATATTTTGGCAGGTTTGCCATATACGCCGCTTTCGCCGCTGCAAAACTGGCAACTTGTAATTGACTATGACGCTGACATTTTCAACATTTTCTTGAACGGCGAGCCAGTGCTTGAACCAGGCACGGGCAATATAAATTGGGAATTACCCGCCAATGCGGCAGGTTTGCGTTGGATTGCCGCCAACACACCAACGGGCAACCAAAGCGGCCACGCATGGGCAGAGTTAAGTTTGAACTATCAGAGCATTTCGGTGCGTACGCAAGGTGCGTCGGGCGAATATTGGACACCAACGCCGCAAACGGGCGGAGTAGCGTTTGCAAGAACGCCGCAATTCCCAGAAACTGGCTATTTGCACAACACGCCAAACTTGGTGCTATCGGTAATCGGCGAAGAGTTGTACCAGATAATGCGGTCAACTTGGCGGCTTGACGGTGCTGTAGTTGCGACAACGCCACGGTATTACAGGCAGTTGGGCGGCGGATTTTACGTCCACTTGCCCATAACGAGTGCGGGCGTTTATACGCTAGATGTAGAGTTGCTAGACGAGGACGGGTTTGTGTTGTTTTATGCGAACAGCGGAATTTCTGCGACTATTAGCGAGGGTGCAGACCCAACCGAGCCAGATCCAGGGCCGCCGCCAGTCGATCCATATCCCGACCCAACCGACCCGCCGCCGCCAGAGCCAGGCGAGCCAGACCCAGGTGAACCAGATCCAGGCACACCAGGTCCAGGGGCAACGCCGTCGCCAGGTCAGCCATCAACACCGCCGCCAGCCCCGCCAGCACAACAAGTTCCACCACCGCCGCCAATAGTGCAACCAGGCGACAATGAAACGCCACGGGTAGCGTTTCGTCCACATCGCAGGCGTGTAGTAGCAGCCGTGGACACAGCGGAAACCGCCGAAGACGGCGAAACTGCCGAAGATTTGCCCCGTGAAACGGTGGCAATCACGGTTGAATCGGACGAAGTGCAACAAATAATCCGAGATGGTGCGTATTTGCTAATCGAACACGAAGAATTTTTAGTAGTGATTGATGCGGAAACGTTGGCAACTTGGCTAACCGAAGAGGACGAACTGGAGATTTTGTTATTTGTGGACGTTGAATTATTGCCAAGTTTGGCGGCGTTGCAAATTACAATTTTGGTCAACGGCGAGGAATTTTTGGTAACAAACGGCGAAGATTTCAGCGATTTTGTCCATTGGGCAAATTTGATTGACATTGCCGATTTATGGGGCGAACAGTACACAATCAGCGGCTTTTTGGTAAACGAGGCACTCGCCGCCGCCGAGCAAGCCGCAGAACAAGCCGCCGAACAAGAAATAACGCCGATAGTAGCCCCGCAACCGCCAGTACAAATCAGCTTTAACATTGGCGAAATGACGTTCCAAAACAACGGGGCAACACAAACCAACGATGTAGCACCATTCATCGACCCCGCCACCGACCGTGCAATGTTGCCGCTCCGCCTAATAGCGGAGACAATCGGCGGCACAGTTGACTGGAACGAGGCGACCGCAACAGTAACAATAACAACAGCAACGGCAACGCTAGTTGTCAACCTAAACGAGCCACTCCCAGGGGATATGGGCAATGTAATTTTGCAAAACGGCAGAACTTTTGTGCCAGTGCGATATATTGTTGAAAACTTGGGCTTGTCCGTCGAATGGGACGGCGAAACGGGTTCGATAAATATTACTAGGTAGCCGAAAATGTAGCAAAATGCAGTAAACAGGCAGGGCGGAGTTTTTCCGTCCTGTTTTTGTTGAAATATTTTTTGACAAAAGTTTGAAAATTGTGTATAATCGTTTTTAGGGAAGTTTTTTAGTGGAAGGGAAGAATATGGATAATAACCGTTTTAGTTGGGATGAGAATAAATACATTTCCAATATGAGAAAGCACGGCGTAAATTTTCACGAAGCCGCTACAGTATTTGACGATTTAAGTGCTGTACTTGAAGAGGACGAGCAACATTCCTATGACGAAGAACGATTTACAATTATTGGCATGAGTGAAGAAACACGCATTTTGATGGTGTGCCATTGTTACAGAGAGAACGACAAAATAAGAATAATTTCAGCAAGAAAAGCCAACAAAAAAGAAATTAAAAAATATCAAAATTAATTGCAGAGAGGAGGAACATCAATGACAAAAGAACAAGATTCAAAAAAGGTCATAAGAAATCCATATTATGGAAAATTTATCAAGAATAACAAATACATCGTAGAAATTGGATATGACGACAGAATCGAAGTTAGGGAAATCAATATAAAAACCAAAGAAGAAAAAATATTGGAAGTTATCCCAAAAAATGTGCCAGTTACGCAAGTCGAAGAAAATTTAGCGTATAACTAAAAAGCCTACAGAAAGGGGAAATAAATGAAAAAAGAGCAAAATCCTAAAAAAGTTGTGAGAAATCCGTATTATGACAAATTATTCAAAAACGGCAAAGCTATCATAACAATCGAATATGAAGATAGAGACGAACGCATAGAACACAACGTAATAACAGGCGAAGAAAGATTGCTAGAAGTTATCCCAAAAAACGTGCCAATCATGCAAGTTGAAGAAAATTTGGTATATAACTAATGAATGGGACGGCGAAACTGGGGCGGTAAATATTACTCGGTAGCCGAAAACGTAACAAAACAAGTAAACAGGAGAGGGCGGGAAATTTTCCGTCCTGCTTTTGTTGAAATATTTTTTGACAGAAGTTTGAAAATTTTGTATAATGATTTTGGGGCAGTTTGCATGACGAAAGGGAAAATTATGAGGTATGAAAATTTTATTTGGGATGACGATAAATACTATTCCAATATAAAAAAACACAATGTAGATTTTCGTGAAGCCACTACGGTGTTTACTGATTCAAATGCTTTACTTGAAGAAGATACTAGACATTTTTACGGCGAAGAAAGATTTACAATTTTAGGCATGAGCGAAGAAACACGTGTTTTAATGGTCTGCCATTGCTATAAAGATAACGGCATAATAAGAATAATTTCAGCAAGAAAAGCAACAAAACAAGAAACCAAAAAATACACAAAATATTCACAGAAAGGAAAATGGCAATGAAAAAAGAATTCGATTTCAGCAAAGCCATAAGAAATCCATATTACGGCAAACTCATTAAAGACGACAAATATGTTGTAAGAATTGAATACAAAGACAGAGACGAAATTAGGGAAATCAATATAAAAACCAAAGAAGAAAAAATATTGGAAGTTTTCCCAAAAAATGTGCCAATTACGCAGCCCGAAGAAAATTTAGCATATAACTAAAAAGCCCACAAATTAGCGAAAACCAATGAAAAAATTCCTCAATGGGTTTTGGCGGATTTTCGCCGATTTCCAAAAATATAATAAGGCAGAAAAAAATTTTTCCCCCTGTTGCACATATAAAAATTTTGTGATATACTATAAAAAATCAAATTAGGGGCGGATATTATCCGCCTACCACAAATAATTGCGTACGATATTCCGCCCACCTCAAATATCGTGCAAAGTTACTTGTTGGCAGACCGTTGCTCAATTTTCCTCAGGTTGGGCGATGTCGCTGGCGGATAATATGCGCCCCTAATGCTGTTAAATGCCGCTTTCTAGTTGTTTGCTAATCCAACTGAACTGAAATTGCGGCAGATGGTGCTTTTGTAGGGTGGATATTAC
>WRKK01000092.1 GCA_009782245.1 Defluviitaleaceae bacterium
CTTGGGGGGCAAACGGGCGTAATGGTTGGAGAAAAACGGGCGACCGAGGACGGTCGCCCCTACCTGTCTGCCGATAGGCGGACGAAAAACCCACCGCAAACTTAACCACTACATCATAAACTTACTACCAAAAGCCATTAAAAAATTTAGCGGGTCAAGGGGCGCGCTCCTTGCGGGGTGTGGGGCAGAGCCCCACGGTTTTGCAGTTGATTTAGTAAAAGGGGGAAACATTTGTGAAATACATTTTAGGAGTAGACGGCGGCAACACAAAAACGGATTACTTATTGTGTACACCAGAGGGGGATTTTGTGGACGTTTTGCGAACAGGCACTTGCAGCCACGAAACTTTTAGCAACGGTTATGACGGTATGCAGCAAGCCATGCAAACCCAATTAAATCAGCTTTTTGAACGCAATAATATAACCGCCGCCAACATAGCCGCCGCTGGGCTGGGCTTGGCGGGTGCAGATTTGCCCGAACAAATAACCGAACTTGAAAAACGGGTACATAATTTAGGGTTGTCAACTTTTGGCGTGGCGAATGACGGAATTTTAGGAATAAAAGGAGCATCGCATACGGGCGTTGGGCTTTGTGCGGTAAACGGCACAGGTACGGTAATTATCGGGGCAGACGAAAAAGGGGAAATTTTGCAAGTTGGCGGCGTTGGCCCACTTTCGGGCGATTTCGCTGGCGGCAGTTATATTCGTAGCCAAATTATAGCGGCGTTATACGATTTTTATTATCGGTGCGGCGAAAACTCGGTAATGTTTACGCAACTTATTGCATTGTTTGATACAAAACCCGCCGATTTGCTAACCTTGATTAGCGATTATAACCTGCTGGCAAAATCCACCATAGAAATCATAAAAATAGCCGATGATTCCGCCCGAGACGGCGATAAAGTTGCAAAAAATATTTTTGATACGGTCGGTTTTGAGGTTGGCAAAAGTGCGGCGGGCTGCATAAAAAACCTGTCTTTTACGCAAGTTGGCAACCACGCAAACCCAGATAACCCGCTGGAAATAATTTTAGTTGGCAGTATTTGGCATAAAATCATATATTCTGGCATGATAGCAACCTTTTTGGAGACCGTGCAAAAGTTAAGCGGCAAATATTGCAAGGCAGTAACATTAAAAAATCCGCCAGCAGTAGGCGGCGTTTTGTGGGCAAAAGAATTATTGCTAAAACAGGAAAATTCCGCCCAGCAAATTCCGCAGGAATACCGTGAAAAATTGCTGGAGACTATAACGCTGGATTTTTATGACGAACATTTGAAAATGTAAATCAGCAGTAAGCAAACCAGAAACAAATTTTTAACAAATTTGCACAAATTTTGCCACCATGGAGCGGTTACAAAAATCGTTCCATTTTTTTGTTACAAATTTATTAAAATTATTGACATTTTTTTCTTTTTGTTGTATCATACTTGTAAATAAACCAAAAGTCAAAAAGTAATTGACTTAAGTGCTTCTATTTAGCTGTAGCAATGCTTTATTTCTTGGTATAAGCACTCAAACTAGAGAGGATTTGGTGAATTTAGTGAAAATTGCTACTCTAATTAAAATTTTCATTTGTGCATCGGTAATGTTGGTAATTCTTAATGTGGTGTTTTCGGAATTGGCGGCTTATACGGCTGGCGGCGCTATTGGCGCGTATTCAACTATTCAGACAATGCTACTACAACAGGTGGATCCCGCAGATGTAAATATGGCGGAAATTAATCGCTTGCAAAATTTTGTTGGCGAGTCGCTAGATGGCGTTGGCGTGTTCCACAATTTGGGCTTAGCAACTGCAATTATTTTAACGTTAATCAATTTAATTGGTATGTTGTACATTTTATCCCGCTTTTCGCCGATACGCAAAATAATGGATACGCTGCATGATGTATCAGACGGTAAGGTCAACGTGAACCTAGACACCGATCTGATGAAAAACAACGACGAAGTGGGCGTACTTGCCAGAGATGTTTACGATTTAGTAAACGTTATAAAAAGTGTAGTGGACGAATTACACAATATGTCCAAAGAATTTTCTGGGCTTGGCAACTATGAATACCGCATAAACACCAGCAAATACCAAAATACGTTTAGGGATATTTTGGACGGTGCTAACGGCTTAGCCGCTGGCGTTGTGGACGACATTCTGCCCATAATACAATCCATGGATAAACTTGCGGACGGTAATTTTGATGTAGATGTTATAGATTTACCTGGCAAAAAAATTATTCTTACAAAATCGTTGAAAATAATTTCTGGCACGTTAATTGACCTTTATAAATCAATATCCCATGTGGCGGAAAATGCCGCAGAGGGTAAATTTGATGTGCATATTGACGATAAAAAATTTAACGGTGCTTGGGCATCGCTTGCCAACCACTTAAACAAACTGCTAGATGCCGTCGCCGACCCGCTGGATAACATCGAAATGTCGTTATCCGAAATGCAAAAGGGCAACCTGGATAAGGCGAAAATTAATGCGGTTTACAAAGGTTCGTTTGAAAACGTTAAACAGGCACTAAATTCTACTATTGCCAATAATCTCGCCTATATTGAAGATATATCCGATACAATGACAAAAGTAGCACAAAAAAACTTCACAGTTTCTATAGAAAAACATTATGTGGGCGTTTATGCGCCGATTAAGCAGTCAATAAACTCTCTCGTAAAAGATTTAACCGATTTTATGCAAACTATAATAGATTCCTCGGATAGTATCGTATCTGGCGCGGAGCAAATTTCGCGAACGGCGACCGCTCTTGCCAACGATACCCAAGGGCAAAGTTCCGCCATCGAGCAAATATCCAACACGCTAGATTTTATAAGCGAACGCACCCAACAAAGTTTTAAGGACACAAAAGCGGCAAGCGAACATTCCGAGCAATCGGTAGATATAGCGAAAAACGGCGAAACCGTCATACACACCATGATAAGCATAATGGATAAAGTGGAAAAATCGGCTGGCGACATAGTCAACGTTATTAAAGTTATAGAAGATATTGCGTTTCAGACCAACCTGCTGGCACTAAACGCCGCAGTTGAGGCGGCGCGGGCTGGCGAACACGGCAAGGGTTTTTCTGTTGTTGCCGAAGAAGTGCGTAACCTAGCAGGAAAAAGCCAGCAATCCACCAAAGATACCGCCGTATTATTGGAAGAAGATAAACAGAATGTGCAAGCGGGTGTTAGCGTTGCAAGGCAAGTTGCCGATTCGTTTATTACCGTTATTGGCAATATAAACCAAATATCGGAAGTATTAACCCAAATATCCAACACCAGCAGCGATATATCAGCATCGATAGAATCAGTTAGCAACAATATATCCGATATGTCGCACACAATACAAAAAGGCTCTGCAACCGCCCAAGAATCCGCATCTGTCGCCGAAGAATTTTATTCGCAAGCCAACGTGCTTAAAGAATTGGTTTCTGGCGTTAGGTTGCGGGGTTGATAGGATTATAGTGGACTAGTTGTAAAATTAAAATTAAAACCGTGGGGCACAATTCTTTTGTTTAGTGGATAGAAGAACTGTGCCCCTTGATTAATATTTTTAATTTGTATAATAATTTTTTTTGCCGCTTGACAGCCTCGATTATTTTTGTTACAATTTGTTACAATTATGAAAAATCCCAAAAGGGAGAAAATAAAAATGTAGCGTAAAAACGCAAAAGGAGGCAACAAAAATGCAACACGCAAAAAAAGTGGTATCTATTTTGGTGGTGGCGGCGTTAATTTTCGCAACTTTTAATATGCCGTTAATCGCCCAAGGTTCGCTCATAGAGCCGAATACTGGTAGTTACTCTACCCCCCCCCCCCCCCCCCCC
>WRKK01000093.1 GCA_009782245.1 Defluviitaleaceae bacterium
GACCGAGGACGGTCGCCCCTACGGTCGGCGTTTTTGTAGGGGCGACCGTCCCCTGCCCGTCGGCAGGCGGGTCGGTCGCCCGTTTTCCCATTCCGATTTGCCCGTTTTCCCATTCCGATATTTCTATCTTCCCTACAATATCCTCTCCAAAATCAAATTACTACGCTCAATAAATTTAGTCATTTGCTCGTTTGGTAGCGGTTTGTGGCTCATCATTGCCAAATCGTAAATCTGTTGCGAAATCAACGCCGTATCGTCCTTGCGAGTTTGGTCGTCTTTTAGGCGGAACAACGCCTGCACCAACTTATTCGACCGATTCAGCACCAGCGTTTCAGCATCGCCGCCGAACATTCCTTGCAAGCCGTCCATGCCGCCGTACGCGCGGCTCATTTCTTGCATACGCCGCACTTGCTCCGATAGCAAAACTACTGCCGATATGCTCTCCGATTTTAGCGTTTCAATGTCAACTTTCAAATTGCTGTTGCCCAAAATTTCTTGGAACAATTTTTCTACTTCCTCTTTTTGCTTGGTTTCCTCTTCTGTGGCGGTTTCGCCCTGCTTTAGTGCCGTGCTTAAATCGGAATCTATCCTATTAAATTGCAGTTCCTGCTCTCGCTCGTATTGCTCTATATACGATATAAACGGATTATCCAGTTTGGTGGTCAAATAAACCGCCTCAAGTTCCTGCTCACGAAACATTTTTATATATTGTGCTTGCAACTGGTCATCGCTTACGTAAAATACCTTTTTCGCCGTTTTTTCGGCGTTTCGTGCCAAAAATTCTTCCATGTTCACGTAATCGCCGTTTGTCGTCTTGTAAAGCACCGCCGCTTTGATTTTTTCGTAAAAATCCGCCTCTTTTATGCAACCATATTTTATAAATGGACTAATATCGTCCCAATAGCCCCGATATTTTTCGCCGTCCTTTTTGTGCAACGAGTTCAGTTTATCCGCCACTTTGCGAGAAATATACCCCGACATTTTTTTGACATAGCCGTCATTTTGCAAAAAACTGCGCGAAACGTTCAGCGGCAAATCTGGGCAATCCATAACGCCCTTTAGCAACAGCAAATATTCTGGAATAACCTCTTTTATGTTATCCGCAACGTAAACTTGGTTGTTGTACAGCTTAACTTGCCCCTCGATATATTCCAGTTCGTGCTTTAATTTTGGGAAATACAAAATCCCTTTCAAGCGGAACGGATAATCCATGTTCAAGTGAATCCAAAAAAGCGGCTCGTTGAAATCCATGAAAACTTGTCTGTAGAACGTTTTATATTCGTCATCCGTGCAATCATTGGCGGATTTTAGCCATAATGGTGCGGTATCGTTGATTGGCTTTCTTTCGGCTTTTGGTGGAGTTGGCTCTGTTTCCGTTTCAAGTTCAAGCGATTCGCCGTCCGTGTCCAAAATTTCCGCTGTTTGGGCGGGTTCGCTGGTTTCGTCGGATATTTCTGGCGGATTTAGGTAAATTTCAACGGGCAAAAAACTGCAATATTTAGTCAAAGTTGCTCGCAAGTTAAATTCTTCAAGATATTCGGCGTGTTCGTCGCCGACAAACAGCGTTATTGTTGTGCCACGAGTTGTGCGGTCGCTGTCGCTCATTTCGTACTCGATGCCGCCCTCGCACAGCCACCGAGCCGCCGCCGCGCCGTCCTGCCACGAAAGCGTGTCAATCTGCACTTTATCCGCCACCATAAAGCACGAATAAAATCCCAAGCCAAAATGCCCAATAATTTCGTTGTCCGCGCCCATTTTGTCCTGATACTTTTCCAAAAAGGCACTTGCACCAGAAAACGCAATTTGATTGATGTATTCCTTGATTTCGTCTGCGGTCATGCCAACGCCGTTGTCCTCGACCGTGATAGTTTTGTTTTCTTTGTCGGTGCGTACGCAAATTTCGTATTTTTCGCCTTTCGCCACGTTCGGAGCCTCGCCCAAATCGGACAATTTCCGCAATTTCAAAATGGCATCGCAAGCGTTAGAAACAAGTTCTCGCACGAAAATATCCGCATCGGAATATAGCCACTTCTTTATTATTGGCAAGATGTTCTCGCTGTGGATTGATAGGTTTCCTTTTTCCAAAATAATTCCTCCTTAGTATAACAGAATTTCCCATATGATAGGGCTACAAATATTGTACAAAATTTTTGGGGAAAATGCAAAATTTTTGAAAATTTATTTGACAATGGGGTCGCACAAAAACGCCACTAGTGAAAGCGGCGTTTTTTGTGGTCAAAATTTCACAGCGAAAGTTGCTATTTTGCTGTGTTTCAAGGCGTTGCGTCTGGTTGCTTATTTTCTTTTTTGGTTTCTTCCACTTTTTTTTCCAGCCTTGCTATAAAATCCTCAAAGGTTTCTCCTTTGGCGGGTACCCAAAACGTACCATCGCAATTACTTAGCATTTTGTCTTCCATGTAGCTTATCTCCTTTTGTATATCCAGTTATTTTCTTGTTGTATTTCAAAAACATATTTATCAAGTATAGAATTTATTTTTATATCGTCAGCACTTTTAATGCCGCTGTTTTTGAAATCTTCAAGTAATTTGATTTCTAACATTTCTTTGCTTAGCGGTTTACATTGCTTTGCTCTTTTTCTTAACGAAAATATTCTTCCGTCATGACATTGTATAACGGACATATAAACACGCTTTTCTACCGAAAAAGTAAACAAATCGGTTGGCGAAAAATTCGCATTTGAGGGGTGATTGTGTATCGTAATCACTTTTCCTCTATAATCTTTGTCAAGTTGCCAATTTACAGCGTGTGCCGTGCCGTAACTTTCCTCAACAGTTTCGCCTGTAAGCAAATCAATCGCTACAAGCATCTCGTTGCCTTGCTGTAGCCCATAAGTTAAAACCTTGTCATGGGCAGATATAATCTTTTTTATGACCGTATCGCCCATTTTTACACCCTCGTAAATATACGCTATGTCAAAAACGCTGATTGTTACGTTATTTACGTCAATTAAATTTTCCAAATTGCCGTGCAGAAGATTTATTATATCTTCATATTTGTTGCTTTTTTGCTTGGTGTGAACATTCATTGCTTATTATTTTTCCTCCACCAAAGTACGGCTTGAACGGCTACCAAACTTAACTTCAACTATAATAGCCATTCAAGCCAAAAATTCCCAAAACCTCACGGTTTTGCTCTTGTTACTTCCCAGAAACAGTAACCCCATCTATACAACACCAAGGCATCAACGAATAACCATCAACCACTCTCTCCTTAGAAATCGCAACTATCTCCTGAATAACATCTATTACATTGAACGAAATCATCGTCTCACCAAGTGCATCAGTTATCTGCCCATTTTCTATCAGAAAACTATTTTTCGCAACGCCAGAAATATCGCCGCTTGGGCCAGGACTCGCCCCCGAAAACCGCCCAATTATTATGCCCTTGTCAATCCCCTTTATTATATCAGCAAGCGGCGTTTCGCCTGGATCGATTGCCCAACTGCCGCCGCTGTTCAGCGACCGTGGCTTGCCCGTTTTGTTCGCACCGTACAACGAAAGGCTGTAGGATTTCAACACGCCGTTCTCGATGTAGTCAAAATCGCTACTTTCAAAGCCGTCGCCTGTGATTTTTTCGCCCAAAACAATATTTGGGTGTGCCGCAAGCGACCTAAACGTCAGCTTGGAATCCGCCACTTTTTCGCCCAGCGAATCTTTCCAGCGGCTTGTCCCAGAAATCAAAGAATATTCGCCCAAAAAGCAGTCTATCATGTTGCCCCACAACATTCCGCCGCAGTTGGGCGCTACTATCACTTTGCCCACAAATTTCCCGTCAACCATGCGGGTTTTAATGGATTTCTCCGCC
>WRKK01000094.1 GCA_009782245.1 Defluviitaleaceae bacterium
TTTTTGAAACCATTTATTGGAAATTTTTTTGTGTTAGCGGGATAGAAAACGTGATAAGACAGCCGTTTTGCTCGGCGCTATCAACAAAAATTTGTCCGCCATGAGCCGTAATTATTTCTTTAACGATTGGCAAACCTAGCCCGTTGCCCGCTTTATGCTCGTTACGAGATTGATCGCCCTTAAAAAAGCGTTCAAATATTTTAGATTGATCGGCTAGGCTAATGCCGCGCCCGTTATCTTGTATGCTGACTTGCAGCAGTTGTTCGGCGTTTTTTCCGTTGGGGTTTTTACTGTTAGTCTTAATGCTGGTTTCAATAATTATTTCGCCGCCGTGCGGTACAAATTTTGCCGAATTATCCACTAAATTGTAAATTACCCGATGAATTTTATCGTAATCTGCTTCGATTATATCAGTTTCGTGGGCAAAGTTGCATTTAATTTGCAAGTTTTTAATGGTGGCTTGCGGTTCAAAAGCTAGAACAATTTTTCGGATAAGGGCGACAACATTAAAGGTTGACAATTTTAGCGTTGATTCTTGGACAAAATTCAGTTCTAGCAGACTATTGGCTAGTTTGATAATTCTATCGGATTCGTCTAAAACTAGGCTTATATAGTAATTTTGGCGTTCTGGCGGAATAGTGCCATCGGAGATTGCTTGCAAAAAGCCACGTACCGAGGTTAGCGGCGAGCGAATATCGTGGGATAAATTGGCAATAAAAGTGCGTTGGGTTTGTTTTTGTTCTTGCAGGCTTTCTGCCATGCTGTTGAAAGATTTTGCTAGTTGCACAACTTCTTTGGCGGGTTTTGTGGGTTTTATGGTTTTTATGGTTTTTATCGATATGCGTTTTTCTAGGTTGCCGCTGGCTATAATACGGGCGGCATCGTTTATTTGGCTTAGTGGGCGGCTTAGCGACAAACTCCAAAAATAAATCAGCACCGTTGCCACAACCGCCGAGCCTAACAAGCACAACAAAGTAAGCCTGTGCATTTCGGATATTGTTGTTTCCAGTTCGTGCATTGAGGTGCTAACCAGCACGGCGGCGACAACCGTATCGCCAGCCCAAATTGGACGACCCACGGTAAGCAATGGTTCTAAATAAATGCCGTCCAAAGTGCCGTTTGCAACGATTGTTTCGCCCAACATAAGCGGTTGCAGGGTTTCGTGGTAAACGGGCATTTGTTCGTCAACCAGCCCGCCAGAAGTGCCGATAACGGTAAAATCTGTGCTAATAATAAGCAACCGAGCATCTAAAAATTGTTGCATTGCCAAAACTTCGTTATTAAGGCGATTAACGTCAAAAATGCCAAAATGCGTAACGCCCTCCAAAACTTCCGAAACCCGCACACTAGAATCGGTTAAAATAGCGATTCGCTGTTCGGTAACATAAATGCGTATAACTTGCGCAAGCATAACGCCCAAAAAGCCCAAGCTAATCGCCAACGTGCCTAAATATAAAACTAATTGCTTGCGAAAAATTGTATTCATTTTTTTATGCTCCAAAATATAAAATTATGCTAAATCAACTTCAAAACCGTGGGGCGCTGCCCCACACCCCGCAAGGAGCGCGCCCCTTGACCCGCTAAAAATTTTAATGGTTTTTAGTGGCAAGTTTATGATGTAATGGTTAAATTTGCGGTGGTTTTTTCGTAGGGGGGGACGGGCAGCTTGTCTGCCGACAGGCAGGACGGGGACGTTCGCCCCTACAACGACGCTACCCACCCGTCCCTTGACCCGCTAATTTTTGCCACATCACATCACTTATGCGAAACCGATGCCATTTCTCGTATAACAGTATCACGAACGGCGTTAAATGAGCGGGTGTATTTCATGGTGGGTTGCGGCAGGTCTACTTCGATGATTTGGCTAATGCGGCCAGGTGCGGCTTGCATTACTAGTATTCTATCGGCTAAAAATACGGCTTCGTCTACATCGTGGGTAATGAATATTACTGTTGCGCCGTGCTGTTTGGAGGCTAAAAGTTGTTTTAGATTAAGCTGCATTGCTTCTTTTGTAACGGAATCTAGTGCGCCAAAGGGTTCGTCCATAAATAAAATTTCGGGTTCAACGGCCAACGCCCGTGCTATTGAAACACGTTGTTTCATGCCGCCCGATATACGTGCGGGCAGGTAATCTTCAAAACCCGTTAAGCCGACCGCCTCTATTTGGGCATCTACGATGTTGTTTACTTGGGTGCGGGTTAATTTTTTATTTTCTAGCCCAAGTTCAATATTTTTGCGAACGGTTCGCCAGGGCAAAAGTTTATAATCCTGGAAAATACTAACGTAACGGGAAGAGGGTTTTTTTACTTCCTCGCCGTCGATTAACACTCTGCCCGAGGTTGGCAGAACAAAGCCGCCTAAAATGTTAAGTAACGCCGTTTTTCCGCAGCCGCTTGGGCCAATAATGCAAATAAATTCACTTTTTTCGATGGTTAAGTTTATGTTGGATAGTGCAACAAACGGCTTTTTGTTGCTTTCGGTAAAAATTTTTGTTAGGTTTTCAATTTGAATATACACAATCAGCCACCGCCCCATTTTCTTGTAACGTATTTTTCAAAATAAGTTAAAAGTCTGTCAAAAATGTAACCTATAGTGCCAATCAAAACAATACCAGCCATTATGAGATCTGAACGTAAATTTTGCCTAGCATCGTTAATTAAAAAGCCCAAGCCCTCGCTAGTACCCATAAGTTCGCCAGCGACAAGAAAAATCCAGGCGGCGGTTAGTGCGGCGTGTAGCCCTTGCACCAATTTGGGAAACGAGGCTGGCATTACAATTTTATATAATGTTTGAAACCGAGTTAAGCCAAAGTTAGCGGCAACGTTCATATAAGAGGTGCTAACGCTATTTATTGCCAAAACGGTCGCCAGCAGCATGGGAAAAAAACTTGCCATTGCAATAGTGAAAATGGCGGGTGCATCGCCTATCCCAAACCAAAGCATAATAAAAGGCAACCAAGCAATGGGCGATATAGGTTTAAGCAACAGCACAATCGGCTCGACGATACGCCAAAGTGCGTTAAACCAACCAAAAATAACACCCAAAAATATTGCTAATGCACAGGCGGCAACATAACCAACAATAAACCGCACAAAACTTACCCAAACATGACCAAACAGCCAACCGTCGGTAAACATTTCCCATAACGCTATAGCAACCCGCCACGGCGATGGCATAAGAAACTCGGGGTGCTGACCGAAAATTATTACTGCTTGCCACACTATAATTAATATTGAGATGCTGGCGGTGAAGCTTAAGAAACGCTTCAAATAGCCCATATATAAGTCCCCTCTACTGTCTTTCTAAATTTATTCCAGATATTCGTATTAATCTAACGGTTCTGCTATTTCTGGCAATTCATCTATTACAAAGCCGTGAAAAGGCGGCACTTCTTCTAAAACGCCGTACCGCAAAATTATTTCGGTAATTGCGTTATATTCCTCTTCTGTTAGCTGTAAGTTGTAAAAACTGGTGTGTTCCAAGGAGCGCTCCACTATTTCAACTGCTAACCGTGTGTGTCCTTGGAAAATTTCTATTACTCGTTCGTTGCGGGTATCGGCTATTTCGGCGGCCTCGTTGAACCGTTCCATTATCCACTCACGTACGGCGGGGTTGCTTATTGCCTCTTCCCGAAAAACCAGCACACAGCAGATTGCATTTGGGAAAATTTCGTTGGACGTTTCTATTATTCTGCCCACGCCAGCCATTTCTGCCACCGAGCCAAACGGTTCAGCGACAATGTACGCCGAAATAGCACCGCTTGCCATAGAAAACGGCATCTCGGACGGTGCAATTTCTATTATTTGAATATCGTCGGGCGAAATGCCCTCACGTTCCAAAATTATTTGCA
>WRKK01000095.1 GCA_009782245.1 Defluviitaleaceae bacterium
GACCGTCCTCGGTCGCCCGAATTTTACCACGGGCGACCGAGGACGGTCGCCCCTACGGGAATGTTGTCGCCCTGCCTGTTCGGCAGACAGGTCAAATTACGAATTATCGGGGTAGCCATGCTATTTTTTATAAGCCAAGTAAATTTATTCTGCATTAACGATTAATCAGGAAACGCCACATAATGGTCGTTGCCTTGCGGCTTTAGCGGGTACACCGAATTATCTGGTGCGTAAAATTTACTTAGCTGTTGGTTATAATCTTCGGTAACTTTATTGCGTTTTTCTTCGTTTTTAAGGCGATTTTCGGGGTTAAGGTCTGGGATAGAACTTAACAAGCGGCGTGTATATATGTGGTGCGGTAGCGTTTCGTCGTAAATAGTTTCGCGAGAGCCTGTTTCCACAAAACGCCCACGGTGCATTATCATTAATTTTTGGCACATATGCCGCACAACGCCTAAATCGTGGCTTATGAAAAGGTACGCCAAATTTAGTTCGTCTTGTATATCTTGGATATAATTCAGCACTTGCGCCTGTACAGATAAATCCAACGCAGAAACGGGTTCATCGGCTACAATTAGTTTGGGTTTTAGGGCAATAGCACGGGCAATACCAATACGTTGCCGCTGTCCACCGCTAAATTGGTGCGGATATTTTAATGCGGTATCGCTTGTCATGCCGACTATTGAAAGCAATTCGTCCACCCGTTTGCGTTCTTCCGCCTTGGTTAGGTTTTCAAAGTTGCGTAACGGTTCGGCAATAATGTCCAAAACCCGCTCTTTTGGGTTAATGGAAGAATACACGTCCTGAAAAATCATCTGCACGCCGCGCCTGTACGAGGAGCGGTTGCGTTTGATTGAACGGGTTATATCTTTGCCGTTAAAAATAATTGTACCCGCCGTCATAGGAACAAGCCCCAAGATAGCTTTACCAATAGTGCTTTTGCCAGAGCCCGATTCGCCGACCAGCCCAACAGTTTCGCCAGCTTCGATAGTAAAGCTAACATCGTCAACCGATTGAACATCGCCGATTCTTCTGCCCAAAATGCCGCCCGTTATGGGAAAGTAAACTTTTAAGTTTTGTACTTCTAGTAGTGCCATATTATCACCTCGTTTCCTATTTATTTTTATTCTTGCAACCTGGCTAGTGCTTTTTCTTGGGTGCGTTCGGCAAGTTTTTTGGTATAATCCGCCAAAGCGTCCGCCGAAAAATCTTTATAACAGGTGCAACGCACAAAATGCCCTGGCAAAACTTCCCGTATTTCGGGATATTCTTCGTGTGCGGCTGCGTCTATCCAAGGTATGCGCGGCGAAAAGCGGCAACCTTTGCGCGGCAAATTTTTAAGCGACGGCACATTCCCTTTTATGGTGTACAGGCGTATATCCGTACCCTCGGAGCTAGGAATGCTGTATAACAGCGATTGCGTATAAGGGTGTAGTGGATTTTTGAATAGTTCGTTGCAGGTGGCGGTTTCTACTATTTGCCCCGCATACATAACGGCGACTCGGTCTGCCATTTCGGCAACAACGCCCAAATCGTGCGTTATAAGTATTGTGCTCATTTTATTTTCCCGTTGCAGCTTACGCAGCAAATCCAATATTTGTGCTTGTATAGTAACGTCTAGTGCGGTGGTGGGTTCGTCGGCGATAAGCAGCGACGGGTTACAGCTTAAAGCTATTGCAATAATAACCCGCTGCCGCATACCGCCCGAAAGTTCATGCGGAAACTGGTCGTAAGCGATTTCGGGGTGTTCTATGCCAACGCTGTTAAGCAGTTCCATTGCCCGCGCGGTGCGTTCTTCCTTGTTTTTTTGCGTATGGTACATCAACGATTCTTCTATCTGGAAGCCGATTTTTAGCAACGGATTAAGCGAAGATAGCGGATCTTGGAAAACCATGCCAATATTGTTGCCCCTAACTTGGTTTAGTTCCTTTTCGCTTAACGTTAATAAATTTCTGCCGCCAAAATTTATTTCGCCGTCAACTTTGGTGTACGATTCGTTGTGCAGGCACATAATAGACATAGCGGTTGCCGATTTTCCGCAACCAGATTCGCCAACAATGGCGAAAGTTTCGTTTTCGTTTACCGTAAAGCTAATTTCGTCAACTGCATCGTGGTATTCTTGCCCTAACTTGAACGATATTGTAAGGTTTTTTACGTTTAGAAGTTCCATTCTTTTCACACTTTCTTTGTATAATTCGCAATACACATTGCTGAAATTTTTGTTAAATTAAAAAAAGCACTCTAAAAATGCTTATCAATTCTATTATAATACAGGGTTTCAAAAATTGCAAGCCCTTTTGAAAAATTTTTTTTGCAAACAACAGACAATTTTCAAAAAATAGCGTATAATAAAAGGCGGACTTTTAGCTTAAAATACTGCAAAAACCGTGCATAATTATACATAAAATTTTAATATGGCTGTTTTTTGGGACAATTTTTCAACGTTAAAAATTTATATAGTATTATTGCCAAAATTTGGTTAAAATGCACTAAGGAGGATTTATGGAACAAAAAATACTACAAATTTCTAACAGCGTTATTGGGAATGTTTTTGGTAAATTAGACGAAAATGTCAAAAAAATCGAAGAGGCCTACGGGGTAGTAATAATAAATCGGGACGAGCAAATACAAATTACAGGTAGCAAAGAAAGTGCCGCAAAAGCGGAAACGGTATTAAAAAAACTAGAGGTATTTGCACAAAAAGGCGAGTTAATCGCCGAACAGCAAGTAAACTACTTGATTGCATCGCAGGGCGAGGCAGAATTTGAGCATATAGAAAAAATAACGGACGATACAATTTGTTTAACGGCATCTAACAGGCCGATAAAGCCCAAAACAGTAGGGCAAAAAAAATATTTAGATTTAATCCGCCAAAACACGATAGTTTTTGCGATAGGCCCAGCGGGAACGGGCAAAACCTATTTAGCGATGGCGATGGCAATAACGGCGTTACGCACCCAGCAAGTTAGCCGAATAATCCTAACACGCCCCGCAATAGAGGCTGGCGAAAGCCTAGGATTTTTGCCAGGCGATTTACAGCAAAAAGTTGACCCCTATTTACGTCCATTATACGACGCATTGCACGACATAATGGGTGCAGATATGTTTCAAAAGCAGGTAGAAAAAGGCACAATAGAAGTTGCGCCGCTGGCATATATGCGCGGCCGCACCTTGGACAACTCGTTCATAGTGCTAGACGAAGCCCAAAACACCACACCCGAGCAAATGAAAATGTTCCTAACCCGCATAGGCTTTAACTCAAAAGCCGTCATAACGGGCGATGTAACCCAAATTGACCTACCAACAGGCAAAAAAAGCGGCTTAAACGATGCCACCCAAATTTTAGACGAAATCGCAGGAATAGGCATATCCCACCTAACCGCAAAAGACGTAGTCCGCCACCCGCTAGTACAAAAAATAATCCACGCCTACGAAAAACGAGACGCTCGCAACGCCTACAAACTAGACAGAGAAAACAAACGCAACGCAACACTATCCAAACGAACCCCCGCAAAACCTGGTAGGGTAACTCGGCGGTAAAAGCTAAAACCGTGGGCGCTGCCCACACCCGCAAGGGCGCTGCCCCTTGACCCCGCAAGGAGCGCGCCCCTTGACCCGCTAAAAATTTTAATGGTTTTTGGTGGTAAGTTTATGTATAGTAGGGTTAATTTTGCGGTGGACATTTCGTAAAACGCCTTATTTGCGTACATTTTTATTGGAATATTGTAACCAGACGAGACGGGCAGGTCGGTCGCCCGTCTGTCTAATCCCCAATGTTTCAACAAAAGTGTACGCAGGTGGACGGTCGCCCGTTTTTCTACAACAGCCTATCTTTAAGTTGTTCGAGTATAAGATAATATTACCCGCCCACATTTTTTTAAGTTGATGTAGTTATAGAAGACTT
>WRKK01000096.1 GCA_009782245.1 Defluviitaleaceae bacterium
GGGAGAATCCCCTTGCGGGTCCAGGGCAGCGCCTTGGCGGGTGTGGGCAGCGCCCACGGTTTTGAAGTTGATTTGCAGTTGTAATTTTACAGAAAGGAGTGATATTAGCATGAAAACAAGGAAAATTCGCTGGGCGGAAATTTTGCTGTTTGTGGTGGCGGCTGTAGTGCCGATTATTGTACGCCGTGCTGCGGTTGACGTTGCGCCAGAACTTTTAATGTTCCACCAAGCGGCACAAGTTGACGATTTTTTTTCGGTTAATAAAGCGTGGTTGCTAATGTTGTGTGCTGGGTTGCTGGCGTTTCAGGCGTTGACGGAGTTGGCGATAGGCGGCAGCGATTTTTACAGCATAAAGGCAAGTGCCAAAAATTTGCTCCGTAACCCTGTGATTGTTCTGGTGGCGGTTTATGTGTTTTTTGTGCTAATATCAAATTTGTTTAGCCCGTACACGCAAACCGCATTGTGGGGCGCACCCGATAGGCGCGAGGGGCTTTTTGTGCAACTTGCCTACATTACAATATTTTTAGCGGCTATGTACCACGCAAAAGACGAATTTAGTGTGCGGGTTTTTTTGGTGGGATTAATGGCATCTTCGCTAATTATGGGCGCTGTGGGCTTTAGCCAGTTTATTAATATGGATTTTTTTGCAACCGAGTTCGCTGGCTTGCTAGTTATGGGCACTCCCACCCGCATGAACATTCTTTTTAATATGGCATACGGCACTAACTTTAACCCTAATACGTTTGGGCTGGTTACGGCAATGCTGTTTCCTGTAATGTTTGCCGCCGCTATTGCGGTTGACAATAAAATTTTGCGGGGGCTGTTTGTTTTGGCTGGCGTTTTAATGGCGATTGGCGTTATTGCTAGTCGGTCGGTTGGCGGACTTATTGGCTCGGTTGCCGCAATAATGGCTATTGTTGTAACTTTGCTGGTTCATTGGCTGCTTAACAGGGAAAAACGGGAAAATCAGGAAAAACAGGAAAAGCAGGAAAAAGAACCGCAAACGGGAAAAATTGGCAAAAATCGCACTATTTTGATAATTGTGGCGGTTGGCGTGCTTATCACAAGCGGGTTTGGTTTCATGTTTAGGGCACAAATTTATGACGATTTAATCTTTACTTTGGGCAGAATTGCGGCAATATTCGAGCCGCCCAACCTACAAATGCCAGAATTTACCTTTGCGGACAACCACGTAACAATCAGCGACCGAGGTGCTACATATAACGTAATGTTCCCAATTATTCCAGGCCCACCAGAGATAACTTTGCCAGATAATACGGTTGTTGTGCCACTTATCGTGGAAACCGTTCCTGGTGCAGAGCCCGTTTTTATGTACACGTACGATATTCCAGGGTTCGGCACGGCGATAATTCAGCGGCAGTTTAACTTGTATCTGTACAGAAATATCCATTTTATGCTAGAAAACGGCGTTTTGCACATGATTCACCTTAACGGCGAATTAATCGATCCCAACGAGCCGATTCCATACTTTGGCTTCGAGGGCTGGGAAACTTGGGGTTCTAACAGGGGCTACATTTTTTCACGGACGATACCGCTTATCCCGCAATCGTTGCTGATTGGGCAGGGTTCGGACACCTTTGTGTTGCTGTTCCCCAACCACGACATGATAAACAAGTTGCGATTTTTTGAAAACCCGCACATGACGGTAGATAAGGCACATAATTTGTACCTGCAAACGGCGGTAACAACGGGCGTTGTGTCGGCGTTGGCGTTAATGGGAATTTTCGGCTTTTATATAGTTACTACGTTTTTGTCGTTGATACGGCACAACATCAAACGGGAGCGGGACAGTTTTTGGCTACGTTTGGGCTTGCTTGCCTCGGTTAGTGCGTTTAGCGTTTCGTCGCTTTCCACTGATAGCACGGTATCGTCAACGCCAATATTTTGGATTATAATTGGGTTAGGGTTTGCACTTAACCGATTTTGGGGGAGGACCTATGCAGAAAAAACAAATTAAAGCATTACTAATAATTTGCGATATTTTATTTATCAGCCTTGCGTTTATTATGGCGGCGGCGTTGTGGTACGGCGGGCATATTCCAGGCGAGTTTCGTGAACCGCAAAGTATTCCGCCCGAGGTTTGGCAATGGCTTTTGTGGATTTGCTTGGCGGCGACCATAACTAATTTTGCCGTTTTGGCAATGTTTCGCCTGTACAGCCAGTTGTGGCGTTACGCTGGCTTAGATGAACTTTTGAAGATTTTTGCCGCCAGTATCATAACAATGCTGTTTTTGTTTTTGTTGGATTTATTTTTAATATCTAATATTGCCGTGTTGCCGCGCCGTGTTTTTGTGGTGGCTTGGTTTATTTTGTTTGTGCTAGTTGCGGCATCTCGGCTGGGCGAGCGTATTTTGCGGCGCATAATTGTTACTTTTGGCTATATGCTTAGCAATAAAGTGGGCTTAAAACGGGTTATGGTGGTTGGCGGCGGCGTTGACGGCTACAATTTGGTGCATAGCATGATGCACAGCAATCGCCGCGAACGGCTACCCGTTATCATCGTGGACGACGACCCCGCCAAAAATAACTCGCATATTATGGGAGTACGCATCGCAAACGGGATAAACGATATTCCCTACCTTGCGGCGGCGTACGCCGTTGACGAAATTACCGTTGCAATGCCCAGCACCGACAACGCAACTTTACGCAACATTCTGGAAGTTTGCACCAATACCGATTGTCGGCTAACCATGGTCCCGCCGATTGGCGAAATTGACGAAAAAGGCGAATTAATTTCCAATAACAGCCCCCGAGAAATAAATATTGGCGATTTGCTACACCGAGACGAGGTAAAACTGGACACCGCCAACATCGCCGCCTACATAAAAGGTGCGTGTATTTTAATAACGGGCGGCGGCTCGATTGGCAGCGAACTGTGCCGCCAAATATTACGCTACAAACCCGCAATGATAGTCATTATAGATATTTACGAAAATAACGCTTTTGATTTGGTGCAAGAATTATCGGAAAAATCGGGAAAATCGGACAAAACCAACGATACAAAAATTATTTTTAGAGTGGCATCTATCCGAGACATGGACAGAATGACCGAACTTTTTGCGGAATTTAAGCCAAATGTAGTGTTCCACGCCGCCGCTCACAAGCACGTATCGACAATGGAAGATAGCCCCGCCGAAGCGGTAAAAAATAATGTTTTTGGCACTCTTAACGTGGTAAAAGCCGCTATAGCAAGCGAAGTTGGGCGTTTTGTGCTAATTTCCAGCGATAAAGCTGTGTGTCCAACAAACATTTACGGTGCTACAAAACGTGTAACAGAGCTAGTTATGCAGCGCGAGGCGTTGAATATGTCAACCAATAAAACGCTACTGTGTGCCGTGCGATTTGGCAATGTTTTGAACAGTAGCGGCAGTATAATTCCCAAATTTAAGCGGCAAATAGCACAAGGCGGTCCAGTTACGATATACAGCAAAAAAGCGGAGCGGTTTTTTATGACGATTTCGGAGGCTTGCCAGCTGGTATTACAGGCGGCTAGTTTGGTGAACGCTACCAACAACGCACATATTTTCATTTTAGATATGGGCAAGCCCGTTAATATTGACAGTTTAGCCCGCAAACTAATCCGCCTTTCGGGCTACCGCCCAGACGAGGACATAAAATTACTTTACACAAAATTACCGCCAGGCGAAAAATTAAGCGAGGAGTTAATTTTACCCGAAGAAAAAGGCAAGTTACAGCTAACGCACCACAATAAAATATGGTTAGCCGCGCCCGTTATTCAAGATTATTCGCAGTTTGATATGCACATGGAAACCCTGCGAAAGTTATCAACAACAGACCCAAAAAAAATTAGCCAAACGTTGAAAATTATGGGGCTGCATTATGAGTGATTAAAACCGTGGGGTAGCCTGTGTATACTTAGGCTAAATCGTAATGAGAAAACGGGCGACCGAGGACGGTCGCCCCTACAGGGACGCATATTGTAGGGGCGACCGTCC
>WRKK01000097.1 GCA_009782245.1 Defluviitaleaceae bacterium
CAGCATCGATGGTGGAATCAGCCAACCATCGGTCATATTCTTGTTTGTAGTTCATAATAGCCTCCTTGGAAACGTTTAATGGGTTTATTATAGCATATTTTTTTTGGGAGTGCAAGGGGAAATTTTTTTGGGGGAATGGCGGAAAATCGGGAAAAAATTACCTGCCGCCGAAAAATTTTTCGTTGGGGATTTTTCTGCACTTTTGTATATAAAAATGCGGTTGCCTTTGAAATTGTGTATAAATATGCAACGTTTAAGCAAAATTTTTGTGTATAAATTTTACATAAAAATGCACTTTTTATTTTGACAACCCCAAAAATTATGGTGCAAATTGCACAAATGGAAGTGCCTTGAAAGCGGCTTTGAGGTGTTGACAAGGCGGTTTTTGTGATATATACTGGATTTTGTAGTTAAGTTGGAATTATGAAAATTGGAATTAGTGTAAATGTAGATTGTTCTCCAGATTAAGCAAGGAGGTTATTATGTTTAACGTAGGCACCATTGTAAGGTTAAGACGCTTAGAACTTGGGCTAACCCAATCAAAAGTTTGCGGCAAAAAAATAAGCGTAACCACTTTGTCCCGACTAGAAAAAAACGGACAACTGCCCAACAAACACAATTTTGAATACATTATTGATAGATTGGGCATTTTTTCACAGAAATATTCTTACCTATTAAGCTATGAAGATAAAGAAGTTTACGATTTGAGATATACGCTTGAATCTGCTTACAACAAAGGCGATTATAAGGCGACCGCAGAAATTTTAACGAAACTGAAAACCTTACCAAATGCACTTGAACACGGAGTTTTTTTAACAATAGCAGAAACCCTGCTGTTATTACAAGATACAAGCGTACCAAATGAAACAAAACTAACAAAGGCACAAAATACGGTTGACACTTTTTGCAAAGATTTTTCGCCAAACAAGATAGCCAAAACTTTGCTAATGAAAAAAGAATTGATGATGCTTGTCGCCTTGGCAACCGCCCATTATAAAGTTGACGACAAACAAACGGCGTTGAATATATTGAATGAACTTATTGCTTACATCAACAAAAATATTGAAGATAAGGGCAATATAGCACCAATTTACGCTAGAATTATGCTGTGCCTTTCGGCGTATTATATTGACGAATGCGATTATACCAAAGCGTTGTATTTTTGCGAAGATGGCTTGAAAATGTGCATTGCCAACGATTGCGGCATGATTTATTTTGACAAATTGCTTTTTAACAAGGCACGTATTTTGTTTAGCCAAAACCAAGAAGACCAAGCCAATGCGTGCTTAAAACAGGCGTATTATTCGGCTTTAAGTTTAGGCGAAAGGGCAGATTGCTTTATCGCCAAAATAAATAGTTATGCTAAAGAACGAAGTTTAGTGATTTAGCGTTGAAAATTTTTGATAGCGTTTCGTGGGAAGTATTGTCCACGAAACGCTTTTTTGCTTGGGAATTTTAAGTTGATTTTAATAGTCGTTTCACGAAAATTATTTTTGCGTGAAGTGCCTATTGCAAGATTAACTTTCCCGTAATACAATGGTTTTGTAACATTTTGCTGTACCCCTTTGGCAGGAAACTTGGAGACACATTACATATTGTTTGCTTTTACAGAATATTTATACATGGTTGACTGCTAGTTGACGATTTATCCTACATTGTTGCTAAATTTAATTTGAAGGGAAGGTGTTGCTATAATGAATAAAAACGCAAAAGGCTATTGACTAAATGCTTACACTACCGCCAGTAATATTGAGTTGTTTGAAGAAGATTACATCGCAGAATTTGATTGCTTATTGCAAAACGGCGGTACTGACAAAATCGCCACGGAACTAGAAGAGGCACTACTTGAAAATAAAATACTGATAGAATCAGACTTTGACGAAAACGAGTTTGTTGCCAATTCTTTTGCGGAACATGAAAAGGACTTATTTGGGTTAATGATTTTTCCAACGGAACAATGCAACTTACGTTGCACATACTGTTACGAAGATTTCCCCAATCACAAGCTAACATCTGCCCATTACGAGTTGCTAAAAAATGAAATTTTAAGGCAGATAGACGAAAACGGCAAGAAAAGCATTATAGTTTCTTGGTTTGGCGACGAACCTTTGCTTGCGGCAGACGTGGTGCAACACAGCTTTACAAAAAGAATGTGAGAAATGCCCCAAAAAAAATAAAATGCTACAATCGCTCATGTTCACTTAATAGGATAAAAAACGGCAAAAACATATGTTGCTAACATCGACTAAAAAATTTACAGGAGGACAAAAATATGTTCAAATTACACTGGCAACACAACAAATTTTACACAATAGCCCTGTTCACATTCGGTGCTTTTTTAATAACCACCATGCTTTACGGGCCAATACTAATAGGCGGTGCTGTAGACAGCCTAACAACAGCCGTTGAACAAGGCACAACGCTTGACCTTTTTGCGTTAGTTTTTCCAATAATAGCGTACATTGCGATATTTCAAGGCTTGCACGCATTAAAGGATTTTTTTATGAACCGCTACCAAGTAGGCTTTTACGATACAATTTACAAGGCACTTGCCGCAAAATTAGTTAGAAAAAACCGTAGCGTTTCGGAAGTAATCAATATTTACAACCAAGATGTTTTATCGATTGTTTCAAATTATATGATAGCGATTTCTAACATATTTACGCAAGTGCTACAATTTATTTTGGCGACCGCTATTGCTCTTACAATTTCTGTAGAAATTGTGTTGATTTTATTTGCTATAACTGCTATTTCCTTTACGGTTAGCCATTTATTCAAAAAATCGCTTGCCAGTCGTGAGCAAGAACGCTTGAAACAAATGGGCAAATTAACGGAAATGTTAAACGGAATATTTTCGGCAGTACGTACAATAAATGTCTTTTTAAGCCGCCCTTTTGCGGTATCAAAAGTCGGAAATGCTGTTGATAATACTAATAAAGCACGTATTCGCTTTATGGATATGTCCGCCATTGCATCCAATGTAAACACAACTTTTGCATATTCTGCCATGTATATGTGTATTATCGGCTCTTTTATATTGGTTTATTTGGGATATGCTCAAATTGGGCAAGCTATCACTTTGTATATGCTTTTGCAATATATTTCTCCTGCATTGTTGAGTTTAATGGAACGAAAAAACGCAATAGATTCCACAAAAAATATCCGAGAAAAATTGCTTGCTATTCTCAATGAAGAGGAGCAAGGCACAGTAACCAAGCTACCTCTGGGCGATATTTCTCTAAATAATATCTCGTTCAGCTACACGGACGAGCCTTTTATAGAGAACATAAATCTCAAATTTGAGCAGGGCAAAAAATATTTGATAACTGGCTCTAGCGGTAGCGGAAAATCTACAATGTTGCAGCTAATATTAAAAGAATTATCGCCAAAAACTGGCAACATAACTTTCGGCGGAGTAGATATTGCCGATGCAACAACCCTAGCATTATACGAAAATATGGCATATGCCGCTCAAAATATCGAACTTGTACCTGGAACATTAACCGAGAATATTACTCTGGGTTTGCCGTACGATAAGCAAAAACTGGAAAATATCGTAAAAATTTTGAATTTGGAGAAAATTTTTGATAATTTAGATGTTGAACTTTCCGAAGAACAAAACAACTTTAGCGGCGGCGAATTGCAACGCATAACCATCGCAAGAATGCTGTACAAAGATTGCAATATTCTAATCTTTGACGAATTTGCATCTGCATTAGACGACACAAACGCCCATGCAATCGAGAAATTTTTGCTAGATATTGAGGGCAAAACGATAATTAGTATTAGCCACCGTATAAATGAGGCGGTTTTGGGTAGGTATGACGGGGTTATTTCTGTGGATAATGGGAAGATTGTGGTTAAATAACTAGATCGGAACGAGGCAAACGGGCGTAATGGTTGGGGATAAACGGGCGACCGAGGACGGTCGCCCCTACCTGACCGCCGTCAGGCGGGCGGGTGGCATCGTTGTAGGGGC
>WRKK01000098.1 GCA_009782245.1 Defluviitaleaceae bacterium
CCCGCCGTATCGGCTTGCGGAGCGAGCATTGGCGACGATTTGCGAACAGCCGCCTCGCCCTCAATGCGGATTGGTGCGACGTTTGCGATTGTGGCTTGCGGCAAACCCTGTAAATTAGCGGAAAACTCGGCATACGTGGGTGTATCTGGGATTTGATGCACACGAATGTGGCGAATCGCCATAGGTTCACGTTGCGAAAGCAAGCCGATTGTGTTCACGCCAGCGTTTAAGTAGAAGAGAAACGGCTCGTTGTACGTACCCATTGCGTCCTGAATGACGGATTCCGCCCACATTGGGAACTCGATTTGCGTTGGGCGAATATCGTTGCCTTGGTTGTCCTGCTGAATTTCGGCGTGTTGGTTGACCCAAGTGCGGCGAAACTCGATTGGGCTGGCTTCGAAGAAAGGCGATTCGCCGTTAATGAAGATTGCTCGTTGCACGTCCGAAGACCGCCCAGGAGTAGCAAAATAAAGCACGGAGATGTTGTACAAACCCGATTGTGCTACGGAAACTTGCCATTCTACCAAGCCCTCTTCGTCCGTCAAAATTGAGATGCCTGGTTGTCCCTCAAAATCGGGTAGTAGTTCAATGTTCATGCCCTCCGCTAGGGTGTAATCGGCGGCGTTTATGATGTATTCTGCGGCTGGGCGAGTTGCGTGTGCGTGGTCGATTAGGTATTCTGTGAAGTGGTAGCGGTCGCTAAAAGTTGCTAGTGTGGTAATGTGATGATTTAGCCGCTCGTAGGGGTCGATGGATTCAACAGCGGCAGCGTTTGCGGTGGAGAAAGTGGAGAAAGTAGGCACAAAGGACGTTAGCAAAATGGTTGCCAAAAAAACAGCGGTTATTTTTTGGGTAATCCTTTTGAAAAACTTTTTATTAGACATAAAAATCCCCTTTCGTGGTTGCTTTTTGAATGATTTTACCAGTTTTTTATTAGTTTATCGTTAATTTTTGTTGGTTTTTGCGTTGCTTTGAAATAATCACGTGTTCACAGGCGGTGCAAGAGCCTCGTGTACATTTATAATAAAAGAATAACACTTTTTTTTGGGAGTGTCAAATTTTTTTGTGCAATTTTTTTGAAAAAATTGTAAACAAATTGTGAACTGCAAAAAATTTTTTGGCTAAAACGGCTTTTTTTGGGGGATTGGGACAAATATATCGGCAAAAAAATTTTTTTTGATGTTGGCGCGTTGACTAAAAAAATTTTCACGACAAAAAAATGGGCAGAAATTACCCGCCCATTTTACCAAACTTGTTTATATTAAACCAAATTTCCCAAAAAATCCTAAAAATACTGCACATTACTCTTCGTTACTCCTTTTTACGCTTTCTATGCACAATTTTCCTAAACACCGCCATACCAAGCCTAAACAACCCAGGCTCCATGCGTTTCCGCACGTCCACCAACCTATCCATTATCTTGATATTCTGCGGACAATGTTTTTCGCATTTGCCGCACCGCACACATTTTGTTACCGAAGACGGGCTCGCCGATGTTCCCGACATACTCTGCACATATTGCCCCATTCCTACCATGCGGCCCATTGCAAACGACGAGTTGTAACCCGCAAATGCCCCTGGAATGTTGATATTGACGGGGCAGGGCAAACAATAATTGCAGCCAGTACACGGTATTTTGTACGATTCCGCAAAAACTTGAATTACTTGGTCTATGACTGCCAATTCGGCGGCGGTCATGCTGTTGGTTTCCGTTTGCGTGGCGAGCGTTACGTTTTCGGTGATTTGCTCCACTTGGTTCATGCCCGATAACACTAGCGTTACTTCAGGCTGATTCCACAGCCAACGCAAAGCCCACGATGCTGGCGTTGCGGCGGCGTTGCTCTCTTTCATTAGCTTTACCGCTTTTTCGGGGAGTGCGTTCGCCAGCCGTCCGCCCAAAAGCGGCTCCATTATGAACACCGAAAGCCCCTTGCCGTGGGCGTGTTTTAAGCCACTTTGCCCCGCTTGATAATTTATGTTGACATAATTATACTGTATCATGCAAAAATGCCAATCGTACGAATCCACAATGCTCACAAAATCGCCGCTTGCACCGTGAAACGAAAAGCCGAACTGCTTTATTTTCCCCTGCTGCCGCTTTTCCTCCGCCCATTGCAAAACGCCCAAATCTCGTAAACGGTCAAAATCGGCTTGATTGCACAGCATATGCAACATATAATAATCAATGTAGTCCGTTTTCAGCCGCTCCAGCTGTGTATTGAAATATTTGTCAAAATCCTCCCGTTTTTGGCACAAAAATACGGGAAGTTTTGTTGCAATGTAAACCTTTTCGCGTGCCTTGTTTTTGTCCAAAACGTGCCCCAACGCAACCTCGCTGCCTGGATAAATATACGCCGTGTCAAAATAATTTATGCCGCTGTTTATCGCCGCCATTATTACCTCGTCCGCCTTTTGCAAATCCACCTTGCCGAGCGTTGCTGGCAGCCGCATAACGCCCATTCCCAACGCCGATAACTCGTTGTCGGATTTTTTGTCCTTGCGATATTGCATGAAATCAACTCCAAACTTTTCCGAATTTTTCCAAACTTTTCCAAATTTTTCCAAACTTTATTTTTTACCAGATTGACCAACCCAAAACAAACCTGTTCAACAGCCAAATTGACCCGCTTGCGGACGCAACAAATATGGCGATTCCTGCAAACGGCTTTTTGTCGGCGAAAATTCCTAGGAACATGAAAACGGGCACAGCCACCAACATATAACGAACGCCGCTAAGCAGCCAAGTGGGCGAAAATGACACGAACGTGTAGCCCAATGCGTACGCTATGTACATTGCGGGGATTTTCCTCGGCACTTTTACCGTAACGGCATAACATACCGCCCACAACGCCACAAAAAACGCCGTCAAATTGCCGATAAATGTAACCAACGCAAAATTATCGTTAAAGCCGTACAAATGCGCAAATTGTTCCGCTATTGTAACGCCAAAATATTGCGCCTCTTGGCTCCAGTTCGTACGCTGATATTCCAAAAATTGCAGCGGATTGCCCGAAATATACCAGTTTATCAGCAAATAAATAGTTACGCCAGACAACATTAGCACTACCAACGGAATTTTTACTAGCAAAATATCTTTAATTTGTTGCCATTTTTTGTTGCGAGCAAGCTCAAATATTTTGTAATGCGTGATAATTTCCACCAACGCAACGACAACCAGCGTAACGCCGACCATTCTTGTGAGTATTGCCAACGCACCTGTAATGCCCACAAGTAGCCATTTGTGCGTTCGGATAAAATACAGGCAAGCGACAGAAGTCAGCAACATCAGGCTTTCCGTCATTGGCGTACCGAAAAAAAACGCTGGCGGGGCAAAGGAAATAAAAGCGACCGTCCACCAAGCGGCGGAATCGCCAAAATCTAGCCGAACCAGCCGATACAGCCACGTCAACCCGAAACAAAACGCCGCAAACGAAACCACAAACGCCGCCGTCTGCACATCTGGGATAAACAGCGAAAACAGCCGCACAACGTACGGGTACAGCGGAAAAAACACCAACAGCAAATTTCGCCCATCTTCTTGCCAGTGGTAGCCCTCGATGGCGATGCTAATGTAATGGCGGCTGTCGCTCCGCACCAGTTCGTTGAACAAATCCGCAATGCTAACGCTTTCTTCGGTGTTTTGCATTAGTGCAATGTACGCCACCGCCAACATGAAAAACCGCACCGCCAAGCCAAACAGGAAAACTTTGAACTCGGGCTTGGTAAAAAAGGCAGAAAATCGGCTGCTTTCTTGTAAAATCTCTGCAAACGGGAATTTCAGCCCACCCTCCCGCAAAATCCGCACAGAGGTCGCCAAAAATACCGCCCAAAATATCACAGATGTAATTATTGCCACTATAAAACCCAAATTGCCCATTTTTAGCTACTCCAATCTTGCACAACTAGCAATATTGCTCGCCCCACCTGCGTACACTTTTATTGAAACATTGGGGATTAGACGGGACGGGCGACCGAGGACGGTCGCCCCTACGG